>DATFRM010000103.1:0-15373 GCA_035263265.1 Actinomycetes bacterium | reverse complement strand
CGTGTACCGGATCTCGACCCGGTCGGCGGACAGGTAGTCCATGCCGAGCAGCTGACCGCGGCGACTCTGGCACAGTTCCATGATCGAGCCGACGTAGTCGCTCGGCGCCAGGATGGTCGCCCGCACGACCGGCTCGTACACCTCGGCCACCTTGCCGCCGGGGAACTCGCTCGGGTTCGTGACGATCAGTTCGGTGCCGTCCTCCATGACCACTCGATAGACCACGTTCGGCGCGGTCGAGATGAGGTCGAGGTCGAACTCGCGCTCCAGCCGCTCCCGGACGATCTCGAGGTGCAGCAGCCCGAGGAAGCCACAACGGAATCCGAATCCGAGCGCAGCGGAGGTCTCCGGCTCGTAGACCAACGAGGCGTCGTTGAGTCGTAGCTTGTCCAGGGCGTCGCGCAGGTCCGGGTAGTCCGAGCCGTCCATCGGATACAGCCCCGAGAACACCATCGGCTTGGGGTCCTTGTAGCCGCTCAGCGGTGTGGCGGCCGGCCGCGAGGCCGAGGTGATGGTGTCGCCGACCCGGGACTGGCGGACGTTCTTCACGCCGGTCATCAGGTAGCCGACCTCGCCGACGCCGAGTCCGGCCGCCTTGGTCGGCTCCGGCGAGATCACGCCCACCTCGAGCATTTCGTGGGCGGCCTTGGTCGACATCATCAGGACCCGCTCCCGGTTGGAGAGCTGGCCATCGATGACCCGGACGTATGTCACCACGCCCCGGTACGAGTCGTATACCGAGTCGAAGATCAGCGCGCGGGCCGGCGCGGTCGGGTCGCCGACCGGCGGCGGTATCTCCTCGACCAGATGGTTCAGCAGCTCGGGCACGCCCTCGCCGGTCTTGGCCGATACCCACAGCACATCACTCGGGGCGCACCCGATGACGTGCGCGATCTCGGCGGCGTACCGGTCCGGTTGCGCCGCCGGCAGGTCGATCTTGTTGAGCACCGGGATGACGTGCAGATCGTTCTCCATCGCCAGGTAGAGGTTCGCCAGCGTCTGCGCCTCGATTCCTTGCGCGGCATCGACCAGCAGAACCGCGCCCTCGCAGGCCGCAAGGCTGCGCGAGACTTCGTAGCTGAAGTCGACGTGCCCGGGGGTATCTATGAGGTTGAGGATGTACGCGCGGCCGTCCGGGCCGTGCCAGGGCAGCCGAACCGCCTGGCTCTTGATCGTGATGCCGCGCTCGCGCTCGATGTCCATCCGGTCCAAGTACTGCGACCGCATCGCCCGCTCGTCGACCACGCCGGTGAGCTGCAGCATCCGGTCGGCCAGCGTGGACTTGCCGTGGTCGATGTGGGCGATGATCGAGAAGTTGCGGATCAACGCCGGGTCGGTACGGCTGGGCTGCGGTACGGCTGTGGGAGGGGCAGGCACGGTCGTCCTGATCGTTCAGATTGGCTGGGTCGGTCTGTGCGGTCCATGGTCGCACGATGACCCGGGCGGCAGCTCGATCGGCGGCGCGCACCATCGCCGAAACTCGGATGACATCGGCCGGCGTGAACACGAAGAATTTGTAGATGGCCAGCGACGTCACCACCACAGCCGGTGCCTTGCCGCTGGCGGCTGGGGTGCGGATCCGCTGGACTGAGCTTCCCGAGTCGGTGCGCGCGTGGGTGGAGAGCACGCTCGGCGCGCCGGTCGATTCCGCGGTCAACCAGGTCGGCGGCTTCTCACCTGGGGTTGCGGCACGGCTCACCACGGCCGACGGATCGCGCGCATTTCTCAAGGCGGTGGGTGTGGAGCTCAATCCGGACAGCGTTGGATTGCATCGTCGCGAGCTCGCGGCGATGTCCGCGCTGCCGGCGATGCCCCAGGCACCGGCGCTGGTGGCCGGCTACGACTCCGGCGACTGGGTCGGTCTGCTGATGGAGGACATACCTGGCCGAAAACCCGCACTGCCGTGGATTCGGTCCGAGCTCCGACAGGTCCTGGACACCGTCGCTGACGTTTCCGATCAGCTGACGCCAAGCCCGTGGCCGGATGCACCCGTCACGGTGGACTACCTGACGCGCGCCTTCGTGCATTGGCGGACGCTGGCGGCCGAGCCGCCGAGCGACCTCGACCCATTCTGGCTGGCGCGGCTCGGCGAGTTGGCCGTGCTCGAACAGGACGCCGCCCAGGTCGTCCGGGGCGACTCGTTGATCCACCTCGATGTCCGCGCGGACAACGTGCTGCTCACCGAGCGAGACGGTGCCGTGCTGGTGGATTGGGCCTGGGCCTCGACCGGTGCGCCGTGGGTGGACGTCGTGCTCCTCCTGCTGAACGTCGCGCTCTACGGTCCGCACTCGGTCGCCGAGCTGGACGAGATCGTCGCGGATCACCCGCTCTCCCGCGACATCGATCCGTGGCTGATCACCCTGGTGGTGCTCGGGATGACCGGTCTGCTCGAATCGCGCAGCCGAGACGAGCCACCGCCCGGCCTGCCGACGATCCGCGCGTGGCAGCGGCATGCCGCGCGCGGCGCGGGGCGGTGGCTGCGTCATCGACTTGCCGCCGGTACCGGCTGAGCCCGGTCGGATGGCCGGCCACGCCGACTCGCCGGTTTGAAGCGTGGCTCCGGCCGCTGGTAACCTGGGCCTTCGCGCGTGGCCGCGATCATTTGTGGCGCGTAGTCATCCACACCATTCAGGACCTGAGGCATCCGTGGCGAACATCAAATCCCAGATCAAGCGCAATAAGCAGAACGAGCAGGCCAGGCAGCGCAACAAGGCGGTGAAGTCCTCGCTCAAGACTGCCGTGCGCAAGTTCCGGGAGGCGGCGGCCGCCGGCGACGTCGACACGGCTGGACTGCTCTTGCGTGACGCCTCACGCAAGTTGGACAAGGCAGTCAGCAAGGGCGTCATCCACTCCAACCAGGCCGCGAATAAGAAGTCGGCGATGGCCAAGAAGGCTGCCGCTCTCTAACCCGTCGCGAGCTCACCGCACGCTTAACCTTGCGGGCGCCGCAGCCGATTTTCGGGCAGCGGCGCCCGTTCATGTTTGTGCGGATCACCGCCGGTGGACCGGGGCGGCAGTTGCCGACCGGGCTTCGGTGATCGACAGAATCGCCTTCTCCAGCGCGTACTCCGCGCTGGTCCCGCCGCCCTTCACTTCAGCATCAGCCGCGGCCACCGCGGCCAGCGCGTCAGCGACCCCGTCCGGGGACCAGCCGCGTAGCTGCTGGCGGAGCCGGTCGAGCTTCCAGGACGGAAGAGCCAGCTCGCTGGCCAGATCGGCCGGTCGCAGGTCGCGGGGCGCGCTGCCGAGCCGAGCCAGGTTGCGTAGCCCCATGGCCAGTGCGGCAGTCACCAGCACCGGGTCGACTCCGGAGCCGAGCGCCCAGCGCAAGTGTGCGAGCGCCTCACCGAGCCGGCCCTCCACGGCGTGATCGGCCACCATGAAGCTGGTCACCTCGGCACGGCCCGCGTAGTACCGCCGCACCGCTTGCTCGTCGATCTCATCGCCGGTGTCGGCGACGAGCTGCTCGCATGCGCTGGCCAGCTCGCGCAGGTCGCCGCCCACCGCATCGAGCACCGCTCTGGCCGCACTGTCCCCGATCCGGCCGCCGGCCGAACGAACCTCCGCGCGCACGAACGCGACCTTGTCCACGTATCGCTTCAGCTCTGAGCAGTCGATCACGGGTGCCTTCGCGGCGCGGGCCACGTCGAGGACAGCCTTGCCCTTCGCGCCGCCCTTGTGCACCAGCACCAGATAGGCGCCCGCGGCGGGGGCGGCCAGATACCGGCCGAGATCCTCCAGGACCGGGCTGGCCAGGTCCTGCACACCGCGAACCACCACGACCGAACCGCCGCCGAACAGCGACGGACTGGTCAGCTCCGCGAGCATGGCGACGCCGAGCTCACCCGGTCCGAGATCGTGGACGTCTACCTCTGGATCGGATTGTCGCGCGGCGCGAATCACCGCAGCGACCGCGCGCTCGGCCAGGAACTCGTCGGGCCCGACCACGAGCGTGACCGCCGCCGGTTCCGCAGTCGGCTCGGATCCGGCACGCGTGCCGACCGCCGGTTGTCGCGCGCTGGCCGGACTCATGACGGCCAGCATGCCAGGTGGCACCGACACCTGGGGGCAGGGCCCGGCGCGAGGCGAAACACGACGTTCATCCGGGTGAAACCGGATCGCGCTCGGATTGAAGTATGACCAGCGACCTGATCAGCATCCGGCCTGCGCACGCCAGTGACCTGCCGCACCTCAACGAGATCTACACGCATTACGTTCGCCGTACTCCGGCCAGTTTCGACCTCACTCCGCCTCCAGCTGAGACCAGGGCGGCCTGGCTGGCGGGGCACGAGTCGTCCGGACCGCACCGGATCCTGGTCGCGGTCGCCGCCGGGACGCCAGTCGGCTACGCCTCCAGCAGCCCGTTCCGAGACCGGCAGGCGTACCGGACGTCGGTGGAGACCAGCGTCTACGTGGATCCGCGCCGGCTCGGCAGGGGAATCGGCACCCGGCTCTACCGCGCACTGTTCTGCGGCCTCGGCGAGCTGGGCATCCACCGTGCGTACGCCGCGGTCACCCTTCCGAACCCCCCGTCCGTGTCACTGCATCGCCGCTTCGGCTTCCGCGACGTCGGGGTGCTCGACGAGGCCGGCCACAAGTTCGGCCGGTACTGGAGCGTGCTGTGGATGGAACGACCGTTCTACGCCGCCGGCTAGGGCGGGCGGTCAGCCAAGTACCCCGCTGAGCACCCGCATCGCATTGCCGCCGGCCACCTTTGCGGCCACCGGCTCTCCAACCGCGCCGACCAACAGCTCGAGTACGGCGGGCAGCTCGTCCGGGCGGCGGAACCCCGGCGGCATGTACTTGGTGAACTCGGTGTCGGTCATGCCCTTGGCATCGGTGGTCTGGAAGTAGTCCCACACATAGTCGGGTCCGAGCGCCACATGGTCTTCGCCAGCGACCTCGAGCGCATGCACGATGTGCTCGACCACCCCCGCGAGGGTTGGCGGGTCGGACACGAATTCGCCATAGAAGTTGATGCCGATCACGCCGCCTCGACTGGCCAGCGCCCGGATCTGGTCGTCGGTGAGGTTGCGTGGGTGATCGCGCAATGCCCGACAGCTCGAGTGAGTCGCGATATACGGCCGGGTCGCGAGCTCGTGTATGTGCCAGAAGCCCGCCTCGGACAGATGGCTGACGTCGACCACCAATCCGAGCCGCTCCATCTCGGCGACAGCGGCGACACCGAGCTCGGTCAGACCGGCCTTCGTGGCCCTCTCGTCCGAGCCGTCGGCGAACATGGTCCGCCGGTTCCAGGTGAGCGAAGCCACCCGGACACCGAGCCGGTACAGAGTCCGCAGCACACCGAGATCTGCGCCGACCGGCTCGAGCCCCTCGAGTGCCAGGATCAAGGCGATCCGGCCCGACTCGCTGGTGGCGGCGATGTCCGCCGCCGAGCGGCAGATCGCGACGCTGTCCGCGTGCCTGCCCGCCAGCTCTTCGGCCATGTCCAGGATCATCAGGCACCGGCGGAGCGCGCCCTCGCCGACGAAGTAGTCCTCGGTGAAGATGGGCAGGACCTGAACGGTCACCCCGCCCGCGCGCAGCTGCGGCAGCCAGTGCGCATCGAAGCCACCGGACCGGGCCCGTTCGCGCTCGTGCATCAGCTCGGTAAGCAGGTCGTTGTGCAGGTCGACGACCTGTGGGTAGCGAATCGCGGACACAGACGTCGCTCCGTTCGGTTGCGGCGGACCGGGCTGGGGCGGTCCGGTCCGCTGCGACCCTAACCGTGCGGTCTAACCAGGTGCCACGGGTGGCCGCGCGAAGCCGTCCGCCGGTGACCGCAACCGCAAGATCACCGTCGTGATCGGTACGGAGCACGCGAGCACCGGCAGACCGCAGCGACGCGATGGTCCGCGCCGCGGGATGCCCGTAGTCGTTGTCCGCACCAACCGAGATCAGGGCAATGGCCGGATGGACCGCGCCAGGTAGCCGCTCGTCCTGGTAGCTCGACCCGTGATGCGGCACCTTCAGCACGTCGGCGCGCAGGTCAAGGCCACCAGACAGGAGTGCGGCCTGCCCCGGCGGCTCGATATCACCGGTGAGCAGAATCCGGGCGCCGGCCACGGTTGCGAGCAGCACGAGACTCGCATTGTTCGGTCCGGAGCCTTCACTCGAGCCACCGCCGGCCGGCTCGCTGGCGCCGCCCGAAGCCGGCGTTCCAGGATCCCCCTTGGGCGGCGGCCACACAACCTCGAACCGCGACGGCCCGAACGCGCGGAGCTGACCGGCCGACCCGATCCGGACCGGCACCCCGGCCGCGCCCGCCAGCCGCCGAACCTCGGCCGATCCCGCCGCCGGCTCGGCCAGCGGGCTCACCAGGATCTCGCCGAGCGCGCGCCCGGCCAGCACTCCGGGCAACCCATCGACGTGGTCCGCGTGGAAATGGGTGAGCACGAGCAGCGGCACCTGGCGCACCCTGAGGCGGTCCAAACACGCGTCGACCGCCGACGCATCCGGACCGGCATCGACGACCACAGCGGAGCCCGGACCCAACGAAACCGCGAGTGCATCGCCCTGGCCGACGTCGCACGCGACGATCACCCAGCCCGGTGGCGGCCAGCCGGTGGGACCAAGCACATGTGCGCCGCCGAGCACCAGCACGACACCGCCGACCACCGACCCGGTGGCGAGACGGCGCCTGACCAGCATGGGCCCGAGCTTGATGGACGCGGCCACCGCGGCCAGTACGAGCAGGCCTCCGGTCAACCCGGACCGCCACGGCACCACCGCCCCCGGCAGGCCGGCACTCGCACGCGCTACCCACACGATCCAGTCGGCCGGCCACCCCGCCAGCGTGCCGACGGCGGCAGCCACCGTGCCTGAAGCCTGTCCGAGCAGGGTCGCGGACAACCCGAGAACTGTGGTGGCCGGCACGGCCGGCGCAGCGATCAAGTTGGCCACCAAGGACACCAGGCTGATCTGCCCGGACAGCATGACCACGACGGGGAGCGTGGCGAGCTGCGCGGCCGCGGACAGCGCAACGGCTTCGGCGAGCGCGGCACGACACAGCACCGGACCCGGAAGTCGGGCGGCGATCCGGTCCCGCCAGCCGGGCGCGAGCACGAGCATCCCGCCGGTCGCCAGGACGGACAACGCGAAGCCGTACGAGCGGGCCAGCCACGGATCAATCAGGAGCAGCACTAGAACGGTCCCGGCCAACGCCGCGAGCCCGGCTCGTCGCCGCCCGGTGACCAGCGCCGCGAGCAGGATCACCGCCATCACCGCGGCGCGCAGGACGCTTGGCTGCGGCCGAGCGAGCACCACGAACCCGAGCACGGCCACGAGTCCGATGGCGCCCGCGGCGCGGCGGGACCGGCCCAGACCGCGCACCACGCCGATAACGACGCCGGCGACGATCGCGAGATTGGCGCCAGACACCGCGGTCAAGTGGCTCAGCCCGGAGCGCCGGAAATCCTCGACCAGGTCGTCCGGCATCTGCGTGGTGTCGCCGACGGCGAGTGCGGGAATCAGACCGCGTGCGGCCGGGTCGAGACCCGCTACGGCCTGCCGGAGATCGGCACGCAGCCCGGAGGCCACCGCTTGGACGGCAGACTCCGACGAGATCAGCATCGGCGGACCGCGCGGGCTGAATACGGCCGCGGTGCCGTCGTGCCGCCTGGGTGGAGCGAGCCTGCCGGTCGTGCGAATCCGCTGGCTGGGCACGAGCCCGGCCCAGCGATCGGTGACGGGCGCCAGGATCAGTACCGGCAGTCGCAGCCGAGTCTGACCGGCGCCTCGTCTCAACAGCTCGGCTCGAGCGGGGACCAGCACGGTCGGCTGGCTCGAGACCGGGCCATCACGCCGTGGGTGCACCCGGGTCGGATCGCCGGTGATCACGAGCTCGAGCGTGGCCGTCTCTCGCTCCTGCGCCAGTTCGCGCAGCGGTCCCTCCTGTACGGTCGCGATCCGTGCCGCCGCGGCCACCGCCACCGCGGCACCGGCCAGGCACACCGCCGCGACCGTGACTCGCGTCGCGGAACCGTGGCGCCACAGCGCCCACACCCCGATCACGGCCAACGCTGCGCCCACCCCGGTCGCCCGGCCGGCGCCGATCACCGGCGCCAGCCAGCCCACTGCCCACCCGAACGCACCCGGCAGCACGAGCCGCAGGTCGGGTCGGTCGGACCGCGGAGCCACAGCCGAGCCGATGCCGACCCCTACCTCCGGTGTACCCGCGTCGGGTGCGCCCCGCGGCTCCGGCTCATCGGCCGCTCGGGGTGGTGACCGGCGGCGCTCGGGCGCTCGCGGCATCTCACACCCGGACCTTGCTCGCCAGCTCCTGGAACCGCGCATCCCCGATGCCGGTAACCTCACGCAGCTGTTCGACAGACTGGAATCCGCCGTTCGCGGTGCGGTAGTCGATGATGCGCTGGGCGAGGACCGGCCCAACACCGGGGAGCTCTTCCAGTTGCAGGGCCGTCGCGGTGTTCAGATTGACTGGCCCGGCCACCGCCCCGCCATCGCCGGATGCCGGCGCGGACGGCCCACCAGCGACCATCCCGCCCACTCCCGGCACCCCGACCAAGATCTGCTCACCGTCCATAACCAGCCTCGCCAGATTGAGGGTGGTCAGATCGGTGCCGGCCCGAACCCCGCCGGCCGCTTCGATCGCGTCGATGACCCGGGAGCCGGCCGCCAGCTCGACCACACCTGGATGCCGGACCTTGCCCGCGACGTGGACCAGCATGGTCGCCGCCGCGGACGGGCCCGCGGCAGTGCCGGGGTCGCCGCTCGCAGCTGCGACCGGAGCCGACCCGGCCGACACCGTCGTCGCGATCGGTGGTCCGAGGTCGACCTCGGCCGGTCGGGACCGCAGCCAGAACAGGCCGCCAATCAGCGCCGCCACGATGCCCACGACCGCGATCGCGACCGCGGCCCGCGGATCAAGCGCCACCAATCCGCCCCGGAGGCCGACCGGAATCCGGTCGGCCAGTGCGCCCTTGGCCCGGACGCCGAGGCCGGCCCGCTCCGCCTCCTCGATCGCGATAGACGTACGCAACTCGCTGATATCCCCGTTAGAACGCATGCCAGGACGCTAAGGGCGGGCGGCGCCCGCGGACGACCAGCCGAACGCCAGTTGGGGACAGCCACGCACCTGTGGAAATCGGCCGTGAGCGAACGCCCCGAGAGGCCTCGAAGTGATCCGGAGCCCTAGGAAGGCGGCGGCACCTCGGGAGCGATGACGACCGCGAGCATGCCCGGGCCGACGTGCGCGCCGATCACCGCGCCGACCTCCTGCACGTACAGGTCCCGCAGCGCCGGCACCCGGCTCCGCAGCCGGTCCGCTAGCGCAGTCGCCCGATCGGCGGCCGCGAGATGATGCACGCCGATGTCGACGTCACCGCCGGCAGCAAGAGCGTCCGCTACCGCCTTGTCCTCGAGCCTGGCCACCGCACGACTGAACGTGCGCACCTTCTCCCAGAGGGCGATCTGACCGTTCTCCACTCGCAGCAACGGCTTGACCGCCAGCGCCGACCCGAGTAGCGCGCGCGCCGCACCGATCCGACCGCCGCGCCACAGATACTCCAAAGTATTGACATAGAAATAAGCCGACGTTGCGGCAGCTCGATCTACCGCCGCCTGCCTGACCTGCTCGACCGATCCGCCGTCCGCTGCCACGGCGGCGGCGGACAGCACCGCGAAGCCGAGCCCCAGACCCAGCAGCCGGGAGTCCAGCACCTCGACCCGGATCGGTGCCGCGAGTGCCGCCGCACACGCCGACTCGTACGTTCCGGACATCTCCCCGGACAGATGTACGGACACCGCCGCCCCGTGGCCGCGCGCCGCAGCGGCCCGGTAGGCGTCGAGGAAGGCCTGCGGCCCCGGTCGCGATGTGCTGACCTGCCGATGCCGGCGCAGCGCGTCCGCGACCATGGCCGCATCGGCCTGGCTGGTCTCGTCGTACGAGCGACCGTCGATCACCACGTGCAACGGCACCAGCCCGAGGCCGTACTTACCGACCAGTTCCGAGGGCAGGTACGCGGTCGAGTCGGTGACCACGGCAACCTCGCCGATCAGTGCGGACATGACCGGAAGGGTACTGGCCAGGCACCGGTCCGGAACCGCCGCAGCCGATAGCGCGGACGACCCGATCGACCGCACCAGCCACGACAGTTCGCAAGAAAGCGCTTGCGCTATCCGTTGCAGCCAGGTACCTTGCGACGCATGGAACCGCGCGGCCTGGCTACCCAACTCCGACGCGGCACCGTCGAGTACTGCGTACTGGCGTTGCTGCGCGATCAGGAGCGGTACGGCTTCGAGCTGGTTCATGAGCTGAGTGCGATCGACGGCATGGTGACCAGCGAGGGCACGATCTACCCGCTGCTATCCCGGCTGCGCCGGGAAGAGCTGGTGAGCACGTCGTGGCGCGAGTCGGACAGCGGCCCGCCGCGCCGGTACTACCGGCTTACCCGTAACGGTCAACGCGCACTGGATGAGTTCAGCGACGAGTGGGCCCGGTTCCGGGACGCCGTCGATCATTTCCTCTCGATCGGAAGACCACGATGACCATGCCCGACACGCACCGCCAGCCCTTGGTGGCGGACTATCTAAGCCGACTGGACGCGGCGGCTTATCAACTGCCCGCGGATCAACGTGCCGAGCTCGTCGACGGCATTCGGGAGCACCTCGACTCAGCTCTCACAGGCGTCGACCCCGCCGATGACGTGCAGGTCCGCGCCGTGCTTGATCGGCTGGGCGCGCCGGAGGAGATCGTGGCCGCAGCGCTCGAGGGCGCGCCGCCGGCCTGGTCAACGGCCAGCTCGGCGCCAGCGGCCCAGACGGGCTCGGGCGTGGGTGTCCGCGAGATATTCGCCGTCATCCTGCTACTGATCGGCGGGATCATCCTGCCCGTTATCGGCTGGTTCATCGGGCTCGTGCTGCTGTGGAGTTCCGACCGATGGACCAACCGAGACAAGATCATCGGTACCTTCGTCTGGCCCGGCGGCTATCTGCTACCGGTTTCGCTCGGGCTGTTCCCGGCCCAGGTCTGCACCTCGGACTCGGTCACTGGCGCCGAAAGCTGCTCGGGCTGGGGAATGCCGGCCTGGCTCGGAGTCCCGGCGCTGGTCGTGCTGTTCCTCGCCCCGCTCGCGGTCGCCGGCTACCTGATCACTCGGGCACGACGTTAACCAGCCGCGGCGCCCTGACCACAACCGTGCGGACCCCCCGCGCACCCAGCGCGCGTCGCACCCCCGCGGTGGCCAGCGCCAGCTCGGTCAGCTCGGCCTCGGAGATCCCTACTGGCACTTCCAGTCGATCGCGGACCTTGCCCGCCACCTGGACGACGCAGGTCACCGTCTCCTCCACCAGCAGCGCCGGATCCGCGATGGGGAACTGTTCATAAGCCAGCGACGACGAGTGACCCAGCCGGCTCCACAACTCCTCGGCCAGATGCGGGGCGAACGGCGCCACCATCAGCACCAGCGGCTCGGCCACCTCCAGCGGCACCGGCTGGTCCGCGTACTCCTTGGTCAGGTGGTTGTTCAGTTCGATGAGCTTCGCGATCGCGGTGTTGAACCGCAACGCATCCAGATCGCGCCGGACCCCATCGATGGTGCGGTGCAGGATCCGCCGGGTCTCCTCGCCGGCCGAAACCTCTGCAACGGTCACCGAACCGCTGTCCTCATCCAGGATGTTGCGCCAGATCCGCTGCAGGAACCGGAACGAGCCGATCACCGCCCGGGTCTCCCAGGGCCGGCTCTGGTCTAGCGGGCCCATCGACATCTCGTATACACGGAAGGTGTCGGCTCCGAACTGTTCGCACATCTCGTCCGGCGTGACCACGTTCTTCAGGCTCTTGCCCATCTTCCCGTACTCACGCTGGACCGCCTGCCCGTGGTACTCGTACGAGCCCGACGTAATCTCCTCGACCTCCTCGGCCGGAACGTAGCTGCCCCGCGGGTCGGTGTAGGCGTAGGCCTGGATGTATCCCTGGTTGAACAGCCTGCGGAACGGTTCCCGGCTGGTCACGTATCCCAGGTCGTACAGCACCTTGTGCCAGAACCTGGCGTACAGCAGGTGCAGCACCGCGTGCTCGACGCCACCGATGTACAGGTCGACGCCACCCGGATCGTGCGGGTCGTCCCGGTGCCGCCCCAACCAGTACTCCTCGACGACCGGATCGACCAGCGCGGTGTCGTTGGCCGGGTCGGTGTAACGCAGGTAGTACCAGCACGAGCCGGCCCACTGCGGCATCACGTCGGTTTCGCGCCGGTAGCGCATCGGACCGTCACCCAGGTCCAGCTCGACCTCAACCCAGTCGTGCGCCCGGGACAGCGGCGCCTCCGGCTTGGAGTTGCGGTCGTTCGGGTCGAACGTGCGCGGCGAGTAGTCGTCGACCTCAGGCAGTACCACGGGCAGCGCCGACTCCGGCAACGCGATCGGGCCGACCTCGTCGTGCACGATCGGGAACGGCTCGCCCCAGTACCGCTGCCGGGAGAACAGCCAGTCCCGCAGCTTGTAGGTGACCGTGCCGGTGCCGGCGCCCCGCTGCTCGAACCAGTCGATGATCGCCTTCTTGGCATCCGCGACGCCCAGCCCGTCCAGGCTGATCTCGTCGTTGGCCGAGTTGATCGCCGGACCTTCGCCGACGTAGGCCTTGCCGTCGAAGTCCGCGGGCGGCTGGACGGTCCGGATGATCGGCAGGCCGAACTGCTCGGCGAACTCCCAGTCCCGCTCGTCCTGGCCGGGCACCGCCATGATGGCGCCGGTGCCGTACCCCATGAGAACGTAGTCGGCCACGTAGACCGGGATGCGCGCGCCGGTGGCCACGTTGATCGCGTACGAGCCGGTCGGAACCCCGGTCTTCTCCCGCCGCTCCACCTGCCGCTCGACGTCGGACTTGGTCTCGGCGCTGGCCCGGTAGGTCGCCACCGCGTCCCGCTGGGACTCGACGGTCAGCTCGTCCACCAGCGGATGCTCGGGCGCCAGCACCATGTAGGTGGCGCCGAACACGGTGTCGGGACGAGTGGTGAACACGCTGATCACGCGGTCCTCGCCCTTGACCGTGGTAACCGGAAAGTCCAGCAGGGCTCCCTCGGAGCGGCCGATCCAGTTGCGCTGCATGAGCTTCACCGGCTCCGGCCAGTCCAGGTTGTCCAGATCGGTCAACAGCCGCTCGGCGTATGCGGTGATCCGCATCATCCACTGCTTCAGCGTCGCCTTGAAGACCGGGAAGTTGCCGCGCTCGCTCCGGCCGTCGGCGGTGACCTCCTCGTTGGCCAGCACCGTGCCCAGGCCGGGGGCCCAGTTCACCGGGGCCTCGGACAGGTAGACCAGCCGGTGCCCGTCGATGATCGCCCGCTGCTCGGACTCCGACAGGTCATCCCAGGGGCGTCCATCCGGTGTCGGGCGGGCACCGCTCTCGAACTGCGCGATCAGCACGCTGATCGGCCGGGCCGTCCCGGACGGTCCCGCGGACTCGTCGTACCAGGAGTTGAAGATCTGCAGGAAGATCCACTGGGTCCAGCGGTAGTAGTCGTCGTCGGTGGTCGCGACGCCACGGCGCGGATCGTGACCCAGTCCCAATCTGCGCAGCTGGGCGCGATAGCGGACGATGTTGGCCTCGGTGGTGATCCGCGGATGCTGCCCGGTTTGCACCGCATACTGCTCGGCCGGCAGTCCGAACGCGTCGAATCCCATCGTGTGCAACACGTTGCGCCCCGCCATCCGCTGGTAGCGCGCATAACAGTCGCTGGCAATGAAGCCCAGCGGGTGGCCGACGTGCAGGCCGGCCCCGGACGGGTAGGGGAACATGTCCATCACGAACAGCTTCGGCCGGTTGCCGATCTTGTCCGGCTCGGCCAGCGATCCTGCCGGGTTCGGCGTAGAGAACGTGCCCTCAGCCGCCCACCGCTCCTGCCAGCGCGCCTCGATCTGTCCCGCCAGCTCAGCGGTATAGCGCAACGCGGCGGAGTTGTCCGGCTCGGCTCGACCCGTCTGCTCGGCCGATCCAGTCGCCTCGGTCATCAGTTGTCCTCAAGTCTTTGTGTGGTGACGCCGCTTCCCGACAAAAAGACCCCTCGAAACACGAGGGGTCGCCGCGCTGATGTCCCAACCGGTAGTGATCAGCGCGGCCGGCTAAGGAGCAGCTGAACGGCTCGCACACGGTCAGGGTAGCCGGTTCCGATCCGGATCGCATCCGAGTCCGTGGCGAGCACCCGTTGCCGCCGGACTAACCCGTCCGACCAGCCAACTTAGCCAACCGGGCGTATCGCGCACACCGGGCGCCGTCTGCCAAACTGCCGCAGTGGCCCGGCTGTGGCGGCGCAACCGCGCGGACCCGTACGAGGCCCGGCTGAAGGCCGAGCGTCGCAAGTTCCGCACGGCCACCGCGCTGCCGCTGCGCTCTCGCGGCACGCTGGTACCGCCGGAGCCGGAGCTGCGGCTGATCTCCGCTTCGATCGGCCCGGACCTGTCGCTGATCGCGCTGTGGACCGCGACGAGTGACGCGCGGGCCGCGCTGGCCAGCGAGCCGGCGGGACGCGGCGTACCGCTGCCACGAGGGCGCGCCTCCTGGCCGTACCGCGCGATTCTCAGCTGGCACGGCGGATCCGGCGTGGACAGCCGAGGACCGTTGTGGATCGACGACCTCGATCTGGCTCGGCCCATCGTCCAGCCGTTGCCCAACGGGGGACTGCTGGTCGCGAGCGCCCGGTGCCGGCGGCGCAGCGGCCATCCCGAGCACAACGCGTACGTCTACGGCGCACACGGCTTCGTGGAACGCTCGGCGGCGGTTGGCGACGGGATCGAGGACATCCAGGTCTCGCCGAGCGGGCGGATCTGGATCTCCTACTTCGACGAGGGTGTGGCCGGCGCACCCGACTGGGTCGGACACCCGGACCTGGCCCCGATCGGCGAGTCGGGCTTGGTCGAGTTCTCTGCGATGCTGACCCCGATCTGGCGATATGCGCCGCCTCGCGGACTCGGATCCATCACCGACTGCTACGCGCTCAACGTCAGCGACGAGACCGTGTGGTGCTGCTACTTTCCGGACTTTCCGTTGGTCCGGATCGATCCGCAGCAGGGCATCCACGGTTGGCAGAACGACCTGCGCGGGGTTGCCGGTGTCATCACCGACGGCAAGCAGTTCGGCCTGGTGGGTGGGTATCCGCCGTACGGCGACCGGTTCGCGACCGCGCATCTGCTCGGCGAGAAACTCGAGCTCGACCAGATCTACCGACTGACCCTCCCGAACGGCAATGCACTACCCGACGAGGTCCAGTTGATGTCCCGCAGGCACCGGCTCATCGCGCTGGTCGGCGGGGATGTGCACGCGCTCGACCTGGACGAGGTGCGGCAGCAGCTGACCTAGTCGTCGACCGAGCACCCTTTGTGGTGAGGTTGTCACCCGATTGCGATGGATTTGTCG
>DATFRM010000102.1:0-3605 GCA_035263265.1 Actinomycetes bacterium | reverse complement strand
GGACTCCCGCTCCGGGACCGCGTTGCCGAAGCCGTACCGGAACTGCTCGCGGGTCAGTGCGACCGCTCGGTTGCGGTTGCGCGGATTGCGCAGCGCGATCGACGCGACCCGCAGTGCTGATGGCGGCAGCAGAATCACGCCCTTGATCGGCGCGGCGTCGATGCCGATCCCGGCCGCGGCGAGGCCCCGGCCGAGCAGCCGCTGCGTGATGAGCCCGCCGAACGAGTGGCCGATGACGATCGGCTTGGCGGGCAGCGCCGCAATGGCCTGGGCGTAGTGATCGACGACCGCATTGATGCCGATGCCGGCTACCCGCTCGGGCTGCGCCCGGGCCTGTTCCACGGTGTCCGGGGTGCCCGGCCAGCCAGGAGCGGCGGGGGCATAACCGGCCAAGCGGAACAGGTCCAGCCACGGCGCCCATGAGGTCGCGTGGAGCCAGAGACCGGGGACGAAGACGACCGGGGTCTGTTCGGTTGCCATGACGTTCCTCCCGCTCCACGGCCGCCCCGGCTCTGGACGGCCACCCGTCAGTAGATCAGCTCGGTTTATCGCCACCTCTGTTCTCGGGTAGAACGGTCGAATGGCGCAGCTCATCATCTCGTGCGAAATGACCATCGATGGCGTGATCGATTCGACCGATTCGTGGTTCATCGGCGAGGGCGAGCACGAGGTCCACCCGACTGTATTCGGCCCCGGCGTGCGGCCGTTCGGCGATGGGCCGCCACTACGCATGGAACTGATCAGCACCACGATGTACCGCTCCGGCGTGGCAAACCTGACCTACCGGCCGGTCCGGGGCTTTAGCGCTCGTAGATCAATACAAGTGCGGCGCGACCTGGCCGGGACCTAGGGTCGGTGGCGTGGAGGTTCGATCGCTCAACCTTGCCGATCTTGACGCCGTCCTCGACCTCCGGACCCGGTCGTTCGGTCCGCCGTTGCCCGAGTCGGACATCCCCGGGTGGAAGGCGATCGTCGAGCACGATGCGGCCCAGTTCGTGGCCGTGTACGAGGGCAGGCGGCTGCTGGCGGTCTCCCGATACCACCGGTTCGTGCAGTACTGGCTCGGGCGCGAGGTGCCGATGGCCGGCGTGGCCGGGGTAGCGGTGGCACCGGAGGAGCGCGGCCGCGGGGTAGGGCGGCTGATGATGTCGGCGATGCTCGACAAGATCGCGGCCGACGGGTATCCGCTGTCCGCGCTGTATCCGGCGACCATCCCGCTGTATCGCGGGCTTGGCTGGGAGTTGGCGGGTCCGCAGCCGGAGGTCCACATCACCGCCGAGTCACTGCGCACGATCGAGGCTCCGACGCTGAAGCTGCGCCGGGCCGGCCCGGAAGACATCGCCGAGATCAGGGAGATGGTCGGCCGCGTGCACCTGGCCAACCGCGAGTGCGGGCCGATCCTGTATCCGGAGCATCTCTGGCGGCACTGGATGCGGGCACGTCCCCCGTTCGCGTACCTCGCCGATGACGGTTACCTCGAATACCACTGGGACGGGCGGGAGGCGCTGTTCGTCGAGTTTGCCGGCGCGCTGTCCGAGCAGACCACTCGGGCGTTCTGGTCGCTGGTCGGCAGTACCTCGTCGATCGTGCGGACGGTGCGAGTGAACCTCGCAGCCCACGACCCGATCTGGTGGCTGACCCGGGAGATCGCGGTCGAGATCCAGCCGAGCGCGCACTGGATGCTTCGGGTGGTCGACGCGCCGCGCGCGGTGGCCGGGCGCGGCTTTCCACTCGGGGTGACCGCGGATGTGGTGATCGCGGTGCTCGACCCCCAGCTACCGGGTAACGCCGGGCCGTGGCGGCTGTCGGTCGCTGACGGCACCGGCTGCCTGACTCCGGCCGGACCTGGCCGCGACGATCCGGTCCGGTTGCGCGCCGGTGGGTTCGCCGCGCTTTACGCCGGCTGGCCGATGAGCTCGCTGCGCCGGGCCGGGCTGGCGGACGGTGGCACCGGCCCGGCTGACGCCGCGCTGGACGCCGCATTCGCCGCGCAGCCCTACTGCCAGGATTACTTCTAGGACACCTCGGCCGCGCGGTCGAGCAGCGCGCGACGTTCGGGTTCGCTACGAGCCACGTCCGCGGCCTGCCGGAACAGCTCGGCAGCTCGGCCGAGATCGCCGTTGCGGGCGGTGAGATCCGCCTCGGCCGCGATGGCATGCGGATAGTCGTCGAGCGCGCCGCCCATCCGCGCCTGGGCGAGCAGTGCGAGTCCTGCGGCGGGCCCGTGGGCGTAGCCATGCGCCACCGCCCGGTTCAGCTCGATCACCGGTGTGGGCTGGATTCGCGCCAGCTCGTCGTAGCACCTCGCGATCTCCAGCCAATCGGTGTCGGCAGGGGATGCCGCGGTGGCGTGGCCGGCGGCGATACGAGCCTGAAGTGCATACGGTCCGGCCTGGTCAGCCGGTTGGATCCTGGCCAGGATGGCGACCCCTTCGGCGATCGCCGCGTGATCCCAACGGGAGCGGTCCTGCTTGTCGAGGGTGAGCAGCCGTCCCGCGGTGTCTCGGCGGGCCGCCCGCCGAGAGTGCTGGAGCAGGAAAAGCGCGAGCAGTGCGGACACCTCGGACTGGTTCGGCATCAGGCGCCCGAGTAGCCGGGCCAGCCGGATTGCCTCGTCCGCGAAAGCCGGCTCGCCGTCGGCGTTGTACCCCTGGGTGAACAGCAGGTAGAGCACTGCGAGCACGCCGGGTAGCCGCTCGGCCAGCGTGGGGCCGTGTGGCACTCGGTACGGGATGCCCGCCTGCTCGATTCTCGCCTTGGCCCGGGTAAGGCGCCGGGTCATGGTCGACTCGCTGACGAGGAACGCGCCGGCGATATCGGCGGTCGGTACGGCGCAGATCGTGCGCAGCGTCAGCGCCACTCGTGCCTCGAGCGAGAGCGCGGGGTGGCAGCAGGTGAAGATGAGCCGCAGCCGGTCGTCCTCGACCTCCCCGCGCGCCGAGCCGGCGTTGCTCGTGTCGGCACCGGCCGGGTCCGGCTCGGTCAAGGCGAGCACGGCGAGTTCGCGGAGCTTCCGCTGCTCGACGCAGGCGCGCCGTAGCGCGTCGATCGCGCGATTACGGGCCACCGTCATGAGCCAGCCGGTGGGGTTGGCCGGCACGCCGTCCTCGGGCCACCGCTGCACCGCCCGCGCCAGCGCCTCCTGCGCACTGTCCTCGGCAAGGGTCCAGTCGCCCGTGACGCGGATCAGCGCCGCGACGATCCGGGCGTACGACTGTTCGGCCGCGGTTGCGGCGGCCTCGGCCGCCGCAACCGACTGGGCATCAACCACGGATCACTGCTCGAAGTCGGCGAGCGGGCGAATCTCCAGCCGGCCGCCCCGTGCCATCGGGTGGGCACGCGCAACCTCGATCGCCTCATCGAGGTCAGCGCACTCGAGCAGGTCGAAGCCGACGATCACCTCTTTGGTCTCCGCGAACGGGCCGTCGGAGACCAGCAGCTTGCTGTTGCGGACCCGAACCGTGGTAGCGGTGGACTTCGGCGCCAGCACCATGCCCTGCAGGCGACGGCCGGACGCGTCGTGCTTGGCCACCCACTCGTCGATGTCGGGCTCGTTCTCCTTGTCGGTGTCCGGCTCGGGGTCGGTGCACACGAACATCAGGTAC
>DATFRM010000101.1:0-3164 GCA_035263265.1 Actinomycetes bacterium | reverse complement strand
GCTGCGACGCCACAGAACGCTGTTTACGAACGCCAGGCAGAGGCGCCCGCCGAGCTCTCGAGAGATCGGCCGCGCCGGGGCCAGTGTCACGTTTTGCACAAGTCGCAATCTAACAGATGTGAACCTGTTGACCCATTAGGCGAGTGCAGCTAGCTTCCCTAACGAGTTCAGGCATTCTTGCCCGTTACTAGGTAGGGAGCACCAGGAAATGCGCAACGGATTACGGAGATCGTTAGGCGCCGCCGTGGTGGTGGCGTGCGTGCTGCTGGCCGGCAACCTGTCGACCAGCGCCCAGTCCTCGTCCTTCGGGTCGTCGGCCAGCTCGGGGGCGGTCATGTCGCTGGATCAGGACACAGACCTGTTCGACTACGAGCGAGGGCCGGTCGCGGTCGAGGAACTCTCGGTCGAACACCGGGACGGCGTCGTGGTCCGCGACATCACCTACACCGGACCGGGTGCGACCCCGGTTCGCGCCTACCTGGTCGAGCCCGAGACCGGCGGCCGGCACGCCGCCATCCTGTTCCTGCACTGGTTCGAGCCGCCCAACCCAAAGAGCAGCCGGCTAGAGTTCCTCGACGACGCGGTCACGCTGGCTCAGCATGGAATCGTCGGCTTGCTGCCCGATCTCACCTTCCCCTGGAACGCCGACCCGGTCGGCGACCGCAGCGACCTCGACCGGGTCGTAGCGCAAACCATCCAGGCCCGTCGCGGACTCGATCTCCTCACCGGCCGGACGGACGTCGACCGGAAGCAGATCGCGGTGGTCGGCCACGACTACGGCGGCATGTACGGCCTGCTGGTCTCCGCGCTGGACCAGTCCCGGGTCACCTACACCGTGGCCATCAACGTCGACGCCACGTTTAGCAACTGGTTCGCACACTTCTGGCTGGGGCTGAGCGGCGAGGACACGGTCCGCTACGAGAAGCTGCTGGAGCCGACCGACCCGATCCACTTCGTGTGCTGCGGCGCCCGAGGCGGAATCCTCTACCAGTTCTCCGAGCCCGACTTCTTCATTCCCGACTCGACCAGGCGCGCACTGGTATCCGCCACCGCAGAGCCGAAGACCTACAAGCTCTACGCAGGTGCCGAGCACGAGCTCGCTGACGAGACCGCCCGGCAGGACCGCATCAGCTGGCTGCTGGACCGGCTCACCGGTCGCTGACCACACAGCCGTCCGGGGACCGGATCATCCGGTCCCCGGACGAAGCTGTGCGCCAAGGTTCAGTAGCCCATGTCGCGGCGTCGGAGCCCGGCGAAGCCGGCCGCGGCCAGCAGGGCCGCGAGGGCAGCCACGATGAGCAACGGCATCGCATTGACGCTATCGAGTGGGGATTGGGGGGTGTGCCAGAACGGCGACGCCTCAGTGGCCCAGTCGGGCAGGTCGAACGAGTTGGCGAACAGCATGACGACCGAGCAGTAGCCCAGCACGATCCACGCGATGATCGCCGCGATCCTGGGGAGCCAGCCGAAGCCCAGGACGGCGACGGCGATGACCAGCCAGACCGCGGGTGTCCAGACCAGGGCCACGCCGATCAGACGCGGAACCTGACCGAGATCGGATACCGCCAAGCCATATGTCAGACCCTGACCGAAGCCGGTCATCACGAGCATGAGCAGGCTGCCGCCCAGTGCCACACTGAGATGGCCTCCGAACCAGGCCGATCGGCTCGTTGGGGTGGCCAGGATCGGCTCGGCGCGACCGGAGGTTTCCTCGCCGCGTGCCCGCAGGGAGCTGGCGACACCGAACGCGGCTGCAAGGAGGGCCAGGAAAGCGGTGGTGAACGCCAGGTACCCGTTGACGATGTCGGTCGCCCCACCCGGGAAGTAGTTGGCGACGTCGGGATTGTCGGCGACGAACTGCTCCACGCTGTCACCGAAGGAGCCATAGGCGGCCGCCAGCAGCAGCACCCCGACCGTCCAGCCGATCACCGAGCCGCGCTGAAGGCGCCAAGCGAGCCCAAACGGCGAGCCAAGCGCCGAGCTCGCGGTCGCTCGTCCCGGCCGAGTGGCCAGCATGCCGGCGCCGAAGTCGCGGTGGTTCTGCAACGCGATGGCGATCGGGAGCGAGACGGCGACCGCGGCCAGCGGCAGCAGCAGCGGCCACCACCGGTCGCCGGAGTACGGAAACGTGCGCTGGCCCCAGCCGATCGGGGACAACCAGGACAGAGCCCCGTTGCCGACGTCACCAATCGCGCGCAGCACGAAGGCAGCACCGATGGCGAGCCCGACCGCCCCGTATACCGCCCGCGGATTCTCGAAGACCTGTGCGGCGATGGCGGTCAGTCCGGCGAAGGTGATCCCGACACCGGCCAGGGCGGCGGCAAGTAGCACCGAGCCCCGGGCCGGCAGCCCGGTGCCGGCAGCGGCGGCGAACGTGACCACCGCAACCGCTAGGTTTGCCAGCCCGGCGAGGATCAGCGCCGCCGTCAGCGGGGCGTGCCGGCCGACCCGAGCCGAACGGATCAGCTCGGCCCGGCCGGTGTCCTCATCCGCGCGGGTATGCCGGACGATCAGGAACATGTTCATGAGCGCGGTCAGTACCGCCAGATACCCGAAGATCTCGAAGACGACCTCGCCGCCGATCGACTCCAGCAGCTCCGGCGGCCCGCTGAAGGCGATCGTCGCGGTGTTGGCGCCGAGCGTCTCTCTTAGCCTGGCAAGCTTCTCCGGAGTGTCGTAAAGGCTCTGGCTCCCCACGGATTGGTACGCCAGCAGCACGCCGATCCCGAGCAGCCACCACGGCAGGCTGCGCCGCTCTCGCCGGAGCATGAATCGGAGCAGGGTGCCGGTTCCGGCCGTTACGTGGCCTTGGCTGCGCCGAGCCGTGATCACGCCTTCTCCTCGCTCGCAGCGATCTCCTCGCCGTAGTGGCGCAGGAACATCTCTTCCAGGGTGGGCGGAGTGCTGATCAGGCTCCGAACCCCCAGATCGGCCAGCCAGCGCACGGTCTGGTCGAGATGGACGGTGTCGACGTCGAAGCGCGCCCGGTTGCCGTCCACGACGGCATCGAATACGCCCGGCAAGGACTCGACGCCGGCTATCGGCCGGTCGGTCTCGACCGAGATCGCCGTGCGAGTCAGATGCCTCAGCTCGGTCAGCGTCCCGCTCTCGACCGTGCGCCCCAGCCGGATGATGCTCACCCGGTCACACAGCGCCTCCACCTC
>DATFRM010000100.1:0-11732 GCA_035263265.1 Actinomycetes bacterium | reverse complement strand
GCGGCAAACATGCCCACCCAGATGACCGCGCCAACCAAGATCGTGCCCGCGACAAAACCCGAACTCGCCAACCCGCGGGCCGCCCGGCGACCGCCGGGCGGCGGGATCACACACAGTCCGAGCGCGATCAGCTCGACCAGTGCGGTGGCGATCCCGACGTGATCGGGTTCTTCCTGGCCGATGCCGATGACGGCGAGGTAGGCGATCAGTGTGCCGACTAGAAGCGCGATCGTGTACGGCCGCCAGCGCCGGCCGTCCAGCGCACGCACGGCGAGCCAGCCGTACCCGAGCCCACTACCGAGGAAGAGCAGTCCGATGCCGCCCTCGCTATGCCCGAGCGGAAGCGCCAAATGCACGACCGCGGTGATCAGCAACATCCAGATCAGCCACTTCGTGGCCACCGGCGCGGCCCGGTACGCGCGGTAGCGCCGGGCGATCCGGCCGCCGGGGGGCAGCGGCCCGGCATCCACCAGCAGCGCGCCAAGCCAGAGGCCCAGCGGGAGCAGGAGCGCTGCAAGCAGGGACGGCAGGTGCTCCGGCGCGATCCCGATCACTAGCGGGCTGTCGGTGTTCATCCCGCACTTACCTGACGCGGCCGCAGCCTGGCGCAGAGCACGATCAACGCCAGTGGCAGCGCAACGTTACTGAGCACCGTGACCAGGTTGACCGTGACGTCGGCCTGGGGCAGGAAGCCGATCAGGAGGTTGAGGAAGTAGCCGGCCAGCGAAACCGTCTCAACCGCGATGACGAATCCCGGCGCCCGGCGCCAGCCCCGGGCCACGCCTCGCGCCAGGACCAGCAGCAACACGGGCTTGATCGACGGCACCACCGTGTACACCGGATTGCCGCCCATGATCACGACCAGCCCGAGCACGGCCAGCAGGCCCATCGCCGCCTGGAGCAGCAGCAGGACGTAGACCACATCGGCCGGCCCGCCGGCCGATGGCGCCCGTTGCACCTCGGGCATTGGCAGCGTCGCCATGCCGCGACCGTGCCAGCCGCGGATGAGAGCTCGGTAAGACCGGATTAAGGCGGCGGTGAGGATCCCGCAACCACATCCGGCTCGACCGGCGTCGTCGGCTGATCGGCATCGACACGCGCGCCACCGAGTGCGTCGGCGGGAGTATCGGCGTCGGCCTCGACACCAGGGGCGGTGTGGGCCTCGGCCGGCACGGCCGGGTGCGCCGGACTATCGGCGTGAGCCACGGCAGGTGATGCGGCCGGCAGCTCGGCGACGAACGTGGCACCACCGCGGTCGTTGTTCGCGGCCATGATGTGGCCGCCGTGCTGGTCCACGACCCAGCTGGCGATGGCCAGGCCAAGTCCGGCGCCACCGCCCGGGCCCCGGACTGCGTCGGCTCGGAAGAACCGTTCGAAGATCCGCTGCTCGTCGCCGGGTGGGATACCGCAGCCGTCGTCCGCGACGTTGAGCTGTGCACTCGAGCCGCGCTGGGTCACCGTCACCCAGACGGTTCCGCCGGCCGACGTGTGCTTGACCGCGTTGTCGATCAAGATCCACAGCAGTTGCCGCAACGCGTCCTCGTCGCCGGCGATGGACGGGGCCGGAGTCCGGGCGAAGCGCACCTGCCGGTCGGGATGCTGCGCCTGGGCCTGTCGGCTGACCGCCTCGGCCAGCTCGCCGAGGTCAACCGGATCGCGCCGCAACCGCTGGCCGGCGTCGGCGCGGGCGAGTACCAGCAGGTTCTCGACCAACCGGCTCATCCGCTCGCTCTCCCCGGCGATGTCGCGCAGTGCCGCCGCCCGGTCGTCCTCGCGGACATTGTCGTGTTTGAGCAAGAAGCCGGCGTTGTTGCGGATTGTGGTCAGCGGCGTACGCAGCTCATGCGACGCATCCGCGGTGAACCGTTGCTGGGCCGCCAGCGCCGCCTCCAGCCGGTGGTGCGCTTGCGCCAACCGATCGAGCATGCCGTTGAAGCTGGCCGACAACCCACCGAGCGCGTCCTTGGAGCCCAGGTCGGGCAGCCGGCGGTCGAGGTCATGCGAGCGGCCGATCTCGTCGGCGATGGTCGCCATCTGCCGTAGCGGCCGCAACGCCCGACCGAGCACGATCCAGATCGCGATGGCGGCCGCCAGCACCGCGACGATCGCGGCAATGACGAGGAACACCCGCACCCCGAGCCGGTCGAGATAGACCCGGGTCACGCTCTGCGCAGCGACCACGTAGCCGGAGCGGTCCAGGTCGGCCCGGTGCCACGGCCGTACGTGCACCCGCAGCGCCGGTCCCGAGCCGGACACCGTGCCGACCGCGCTGCCGTCGGTGTCCGCCAGGTCAAGCAGGCGGTCCGGGATCGCCGGCACCTTCCCGGCTACCGCCCCGGTGCTGCTGATCGGCCGGCCGCGGGTATCCAGCACGATCAGGAACGGATCGACGCTGGTAGCGGCGTCGATCGGCGCGATCGACAGCGGCGATGGGCCGGCCACCAGGTCCTCGGGCGGGGCCGAGGAGAGGCTGGCGACCGCGGCGGTGGCCTGGGTGGCGAGTTGCTTGTCCCGGTCCTGGCCGATCCCCTTCGCGATCAGCTCGTAGACCAGCAGGCAGAACAGCACCACCGCGAGCGTGACGACAGCGAGGCCGAACAGCGCGATCCGGGTCCGGATGGACATGGCGGGCCTAACCGTCCGCGCCCGGCGACCGGAGCACGTAGCCGACGCCGCGCACGGTATGCAGCAGGCGCGGCCGGCCGCCGGCCTCCAGCTTGGCGCGCAGGTATCCGACGTACACGTCCACCACGTTGCTGCCCGGATCGAAGTCCATCTCCCACACCGCGGCGAGCAGCTGTGCCCGACTGCAGACCCGGCGCGGCCGCTCTACGAAGTAGCGCAACAGATCGAACTCGAGCGCGGTAAGCGTGAGCCGGCGGTCCCTGCGGCGGACCTCGCGCGCCCCGACGTCTACCACCAGATCCTCGAACTCGATCACCTCGGCGTCGGCATCGGCGCCTGGCCGTCCGCGCCGCAGCAGGGCCCGCACCCGGGCCAGCAGCTCCTCGTAGGCGAACGGTTTCACCAGATAGTCGTCCGCACCGCGGTCCAGCCCGTGCACCCGGTCGGCGGTGGTGTCCCGTGCCGTGAGCATGAGGATGAGCGAGCCGATGCCCCGCTCCCGCAACCGGTCGCAGACGCCGATCCCGTCCAGCCCCGGCAACATCACATCGAGCACGACCAGGTCCGGGCGCTGTGAGCCGGCCAGCTCGACGGCCCGCCGGCCGTCATGCGCGACGCTGACCTGGTAGCCCTCGTACTCGAGCGCGCGCCGTACCGAGGCGGCGATCGGCTCGTCGTCGTCCACGACCAGGATGTGTGCGGCGCTCGCCACGTCGGTCAGGGTACGGCGGGTGGCGGCACTCGGTCAGCGGGCTGACCATGAACAGCCGCCGGTCAGGGCACGTCGAGGAACACCGGGCAGTGGTCAGACGCGTACACCGAGGTGCTCACCTGGTCGAATCGCCGGAATCTGAAGTCGACCGGGACGGGCGCCTGGTCGTCGTCGTTGCGGCGGAACCTGGTCAGCCGCGGGCCGGGCAGACCATCGGTGAGGACGCGCACGAAGCTGATCCCGCGGCGCTCGATCCGCGGCTCGATGCCGTCGGTGGCCTCGGCCAGCGCCGGGGACAGCAGCAGGTAGTCCAGCTGCGACACGGTGTTCTGGCCCCGCCACCAGTGCGTCCAGCGGCGCGGTTCGGGCTCGATCCGGTCGAGCGCGTTGGTCAGGCCGACAGCCAGCAGCGGCGTGATCGGTGCCGCGCTCGGCTCATCGTTGAGGTCGCCGACGACCGCGAACAGCTCCGTGTCGTAGGTCGAGCCTGGGAACCGCTTCGCCAGCAGCTGGGCGACAGCGGTGGCCTGCCGGCCGCGATGGTCGGCGGCCTTCTGGCGCGCCGCCGACCGTTCCTCGGGAGTCCGGTTGCGGAACGGGTCGACGAACTTGGACTTGAAGTGGTTGACGAACACGGTCAGCCGGTCGGCGCCGGTGTCGGTGCCCGCACCGGGTCCGAGCGCGATCTCCACTTCGACGCAGTCCCGGGAGAACAGCCATGGCCGAGCCGGATCGTCCGGCATCGGGTCGAGATCGTCTACGTGCGACCGCGCTCCGATGATCGGGAACTTGGACAGCACCGCGACGTCGATCTGGCGGAAATCCCGGGAGTCGATGAGCAGCGCGTACGGATAGGCAGAGCCGAGGTGGAGCTCGTTGAACCGGCGCAACGCGATCAGGCTCTCTACCTCTTGCAGGCACAACACCTCGGGCAGCTCCCGAGTGCCGTCGCCGGTCAACACCCGGGCCGCCATCCGGCGCTGGTCTGCGTTGAACAGGTCGAACAGGTCCGGGTCGTACATCGGCAGATAGCCGTCCTGCGGGTTGGTCACCGCGCTACGCCCGGACATGTCGCCGGCGAATGTCCGGCCGAACCGGTAGCGCACGAACAAGTTGTTCACGTTGAACGTGGCGAGCGTGAACACCATCGCATCCTCCCCACGAGTACTCGAGCCGCGCCTCGTATTGCACCACGCCGGTCCGGCTGTCCAATGATCGATCATTGGACGCTGAGAGCGCTGTTCACGGCGTGTCGCGCTCGGCGTGTCGCGTGTTCCCGACCAACGATCGATCGTTGCGCGCGCAGGCTACCCAGCGCGGCCTGCCCGAGCGCTATTCCTCAGCCTGGCGATCCAGGAACGCGTACACCTCGGTCTCGTCCACCCCGGGGAAGCTCCCCGGCGGCAGCGCGGCCAGCACGTGCGAGTGTGCCCGCGCCGACGGCCACACCTGGCCGGCCCACCGTTTGGCCAGCTCAGCAGGCGGGTGCTGGCAGCAGTCCCCGGTCGGGCAGCCGGAGGTGGCCCGCTGCGAGGTGTCCCGCCCGCGGAACCAGCGCGACTCGGCATACGTGGTGCCGAGCGTGATCGCGAAATTCTGCTCCTGAGTGGGATCGACGTAGGCCACACAGAAGTACGTACCGGCCGGGGTGTCTGTGTACTGGTGGTGGGTCATGAACCGGTCGGCAGCGGCGAACACGTGCCGCGCGGACCAGTGGCGGCACGCCAGCTGACCTTCGATCGCGCCTTGGGCGTCTGCCGGGAACAGCAGCCCGTCGTTCTCGTACGCCTTGTAGATGATTCCGCTGGTCTCGGTCTTGATGAAGTGCACCGGAAGATCTAGGTGATAGGTGGCCAGGTTGGTGAACCGGTGTGCGGCCATTTCGTACGACACCGCGAACACGTCCCGCAGGTCCTCTACCGACAGCGCGCGGCTGGCCTTGGCGGTCCGCAGGTAGTCAACCGCCGCCCGCTCCGGCACCAGAACCGCGGCGGCGAAGTAGTTCGCCTCGACTCGCTGCCGGAGGAAGTCGCCGAAGTCGCGGGGAACCGCGTGCCCCAGTACCAGGTGGCCCAAGGTCTGCAGCACGATCGTGCGGGGCGAGTGCATGCCGATCGACTCTCGGCGCAAGTAGATGTTGCTGCCGCGCATGTCGGTGATCGAGCGCACCGACCGCGGCAGATCCCGCACGTACCGCAGCGAGTAGCCGAAGTGATCCACCATGGTCAGTAGCTGCCCCTGGGAGAGTGCGCCACTGGAGTAGCCGACCGCGGCCAGCGCCTCGGCTGCCGGCTTCTCGATCTCCGGGAAGTAGTTGCCTCGATCGCGCATCTGCCGGCGCAGCTCGGCGTTTGCTACCCGCGCCTCCTCCGGAGTCGCGGCCGGCTTGGTCTGCCGCCGGCGCAGCTCGTCGTACAGCCCGAGGAGATGCTCGAGCACGTCGTTGGGTACTCGCTTGCCGGCCTTGAGGTGGGGCAACCCGAGTGCGGCGTAGATCGGATCGCGCTGCGCCTCGTCCAAAGCGATCTCGAGCTGGGCACGCCGGCTCGGCGGCTGCTTGCGCAGCAATTCCTCGACCGGCACGCCGAGCGCGGCAGCCAGCGCGTTGATCAGCGACAGTCGCGGCTCGCGGCGCCCGTTCTCGAGTAGGGACAGCTGGGACGGCGCCCGCCCAACCCGCTCACCGAGCTCGGCCAGGGTCAGCCCGCGAGACCTCCGGACGTGTCGCAGTCGCTGACCGAACGTGACTAGGTCAAGATCCTGGGTGAAAGTTTGGCGCTCTGTCACAGTTCAAGAGCCTCACAGGGTTATCGAATGAGAAACTTTCTCAGTTTTTTCGCCTTTGCGCGCTGTTGTCAAGCTCTGCGGCTGGTCACTCTGAGAGCACACCCGGACCGGAGCCCGGTCCGTCGAGCACCTATACCGCAGGACCCGCACGCGGGCAGGCAGGAGGCACCGATCATGACCGAGCAGGCAGCAACCCAGTTCGAACGGGCCGCCGCCAAGCTACGCGCCGCCTGGGCAACCGACCCGCGGTGGCGCGGCGTGGAGCGTACCTACTCCGCGGCGGACGTGGTACGGCTGCGCGGCTCGGTCCAGGAGGAGCACACGCTGGCCCGGCTGGGCGCGGAGCGGTTGTGGGAACTGCTGAACACCGAAGACTTCATCCGTGCGCTCGGCGCGCTGACCGGCGGCCAGGCCGTCCAGATGATCCGCTCCGGTCTCAAGGCCATCTACCTGTCCGGCTGGCAGATCGCCGCGGATGCCAACCTGTCCTACCAGACCTATCCGGACCAGAGCCTGTACCCGGCCAACTCGGTCCCGCAGACGGTTCGCCGGCTGAACAACGCGCTGCTGCGCGCCGACCAGATCACCTGGTCGGAAGGTCAGGCCGACGCGCCGCACTGGCTGGCTCCGATCGTTGCCGACGCCGAGGCGGGTTTCGGCGGCGTGCTGAACGCGTTCGAGCTGATGAAACAGATGATCGCCGCCGGCGCGGCGGGCGTGCACTGGGAGGACCAGCTCGCGTCCGAGAAGAAGTGCGGCCACCTCGGCGGCAAGGTGCTGATCCCGACCCAGCAGCACATAGCCACGCTCAACGCCGCCCGGCTGGCCGCCGACGTCTCCGGCGTCTCGACCCTGGTCATCGCGCGGACCGACGCACAGGCCGCGACCCTGATCACCAGCGACGTCGACGAGCGAGACCGCAAGTTCATCACCGGCGAGCGCACCGCCGAGGGCTTCTACCGGGTCCGCAACGGGATCGAGGCGTGCATCGCGCGCGGGCTGGCGTACGCGCCGTACTCGGATCTGCTCTGGATGGAGACCTCGACCCCGGATCTGGAGGTGGCCCGGGAGTTCGCGGACGCGATCCACGACGAGTACCCGGACCAGATGCTGGCCTACAACTGCTCGCCATCGTTCAACTGGAAGAAGCACCTGGACGACGGCACGATCGAGAAGTTCCAGCGCAAGCTCGGCGAGATGGGCTACCGGTTCCAGTTCATTACGCTGGCCGGCTTCCACGCGCTCAACTACTCGATGTTCGATCTGGCTCAGGGTTACGCCGAGGAGGGCATGCCCGCCTACGTCCGGCTGCAGGAAGCGGAGTTCGCCGCCGAGTCGGTCGGCTACACCGCCACCAAGCACCAGCGCGAGGTCGGCACCGGCTATTTCGATCTGGTGAGCACGGCCATCAACCCGGCCGCCTCGACGGTCGCGCTCGCCGGCTCGACCGAAGCCGAGCAGTTCCACTAAAGCCCGGTCTGCTCTTGACCAAGGGCGTCGGAACGGGCGCCTAGGGTTTCGGCATGATTGCGCCAGACGTAGACCGCCCCGATACCCCGCTGGTCGCTAGCGAGCGGCAGATGCTGGAAGCGTTCCTCGACTTCCACCGCGCCACGCTGCTGCGCAAGTGCGCCGGCTTGACCGACGAGCAGCTCAAGCTGCGGGCGTGCCCGCCCTCTGCGCTGTCGCTGCTCGGCCTGGTCCGGCACCTGACGGACGTCGAGAACGGCTGGTTCGGCGATTTCGACGGCCGGATGTCGTCCCGGTATGCCACCGACGAGAACCCCGACGGCGACTTCGAGGGCGTCGACGACGCCGACGCGGCGGCCGACCTGACCGCGTTCCGAGCCGAGTGGGCGCGGTCCAACCAGACCCTGGCGAAGTACACCCTCGACGACTCGGATAGCGACAGCCAGGGCAAGGTGTACTCGCTGCGGTGGATCTACTTCCACATGCTGGAGGAGTACGCCCGCCACAACGGCCACGCCGACCTGCTCCGCGAGAAGATCGACGGCACCGTCGGCGAGTAAGGCCGGGTAGGCCGCGCCGGGGAGGCTAGCCGATGGTTAGCCGGCCGTGCAGGACCAGCGCCCAGGCCAGACACCCGAAAGCGGCCAGCGTGGCGAGTCCGCGCGCGATGTTCCAGCGGACCCACTTGTCCAAGAATTGGTCCCTCACCGCACCGAGATCGGCGATCCGGTCGACCGGGCCGGCGGCATCTATCTGATCGTTCAGCGGCACGTTGACGCCGAACGTGATGCCCAGCGCGATCAGGTAGAGCACCAGCGCGGCCACGATCCACGGCAGCACCGAACGGCCGTCCGACCGCAGGTGGAGCAACAGCGCCACGCCGGTGAACACCACTGCGCCGCCGAAGGCCAGGGCGAACCAGCCGTTGAGGATCGCGACGTTGATCCGTTGCATCCCGTCGATCAGCGTTCGCGGATCGGCCTTGGCCAGACCCGGCATGACCGACATCGCGTAGGCATAGAAGAGCCCGGCCATCAGTCCCATGGTCAGTGCGGCCGCCACCAACGTGGCGGTTCGAACGAACTCGAACATCTCCGCTGTCCTCCGCGGCATCACCTGCATTGTCGTCACGAGTCCAGTGAAGATCAGACCTCCAAGACGGGCCATGCTCGACCGGCTCGATCACATACGCGTCCGTCTACAGTGACAACCGTGGACGCTCTTGCCGGATTACTCGACGGCCCGCGGGCTCGGGGCGCGTTCTTGCTCCGGTCCGTTCTCGACCCACCGTGGTCGCTGCGGATCCAGGATCAGGCGCCGGCAACGCTAGTAGCGGTCGTTCGCGGCGATGCCTGGGTGATCCCGGATCAAGTCGATCCCGTAGCGCTACATCCGGGCGACGTCGCGGTCATGCGTGGCCCGGAACCGTATACAGTCGCCGACGACCCGGCCACGCCGCCGCAGGTGATCATCCATCCCGGTCAGCGCTGCACCACGCTGTGGGGCGAGGACCTGGCCGAGGCGATGCACCTCGGCGTGCGCACCTGGGGCAACAGCCCGGACGGCTCGGCCGTGATGCTGACCGGCACCTACCAGGAGAGCGGCGAGGTGAGCCGGCGGCTGCTGGCCGCATTGCCGGAGCTCCTGGTACTGCCAGCCGGCGCCTGGGACAGCCCGGTCATCCCGCTGCTCGCGGACGAGATCGTCAAGGACGAGCCGGGCCAGGAGGCCGTCCTGGACCGGCTGCTCGACCTACTGCTGATCGCTGCGCTCCGGGCCTGGTTCTCCCGCTCCGACGCGGCGGCTCCTGCCTGGTACCGGGCGTACGGCGATCCGGTCGTCGGGCCGGCGCTGCGGCTGCTCTACAACAATCCGGCCCACCCGTGGACGGTCGCCTCGCTGGCCGCCAAGACCGGGGTATCCAGAGCCGCACTGGCCCGCCGGTTCACCGAGCTGGTCGGCGAGCCGCCGATGCGGTTCCTCACCGAATGGCGAATCGCACTGGCCGCGGATCTGCTCCGCGAGCCGGGCGCCACGCTCGGCGCGGTGGCCCGGCAGGTGGGTTACGGCAGCGCGTTCGCGCTGAGCGCCGCGTTCAAGCGGGAGCGGGGGATCTCACCGGCGCGGTATCGCGCCGAGCGGTCAGCCGCCGACGCCGAGATCGCCGACCCGTCGGCCGCCGACCCGCTGGCCGCCGACCGGTCGGACGTCGACCTGCAGGACGTCGAGCACGAACTCGACCCGCTCCTGCACTGAGGCCCGCGGCAGCTCCACCAGCTCATAGCCGTAGTCCGGATAAGCCGCGGCGAGCAATCGGTAGCCGCGCACACCCTCGTCAAAGGTCTGCTTGCGCTCGGTGTCCGTGCAGTAGATCTCCCGCCAGGGTGGCGCGATGAAGACGGTGCGGTTGTACCGGAACGTGTGCGCCGCGCGTTGCAGGTGGTCCGGTGTGGGCTTGCCGAGCAGCCGGTAATAGGCCGCCACATCGACCAGTCCGCGGTCGAAGAACACTGGTCCGGCGCCGGGTCGTTCGGCCGCGGCTCGGTAGCCGTAGAGCTCCCAGGCGAGCGAGAGCTCGGTGAACAAGACCGGGTCCAGCCAGGGCAGCGCCGGTCCGGAGATGGCTAGCTGGTCCTGGATGAGGGCCCGGCCGGCCTCGGGCTTGGCACCGAAGCCAGCGGCGGACAGCCGATCGATGAGCGTGGTCTTGCCGGCGCCCGGTCCACCGGTGATGACGACGAACCGGTCAGGGTCGGAAGGCATGCGACTGCAACCCCTCTCGTTTGGTGGGTGATGGTGAGGTGGACCGCCCGCGGCTAGGTCAGCTCGATCGGGCTGTTACTGGAGAAGGCGCCGGGCGGGGCGGCCGGGAAATGCGCTGCGCTACCGGGCGCAGGCCGAGGGAGCGGAGGAAGTCGTTCTCGACGTCGGTTGGCTCATGCTACCGGCGAGCGCGGCCGACGGTGTCCGCGGCAAGCGGCTTCTCGAACCAGTGATGTGCGTACGGCTCGTCGTTGTACGGCTTCACCTCGACGAACCCGGCGGACTGGTAGAGGCTGATCGCCTCGACCAGAGACTTGTTAGTCTCCAGCCGGACCGCACTGGCGCCGTGCAGCGCCGCCTGGTGCTCCAGCTCGGCCAGAAGTCGGCGCCCTACCCCGAGTCCGCGCGCGGACGGGGCAATCCACATCCGTTTGATCTCGGTGGGCTCCCCATCGTGGAATTTCAGCCCACCGCAGCCGATCGGCTCGCCCCGCAACGTGGCGACCAGCAACAGACCTGTCGGCGCGCGTAGCTCGGCCGCGCCGGCCGGGATGCTGAGCTCCGGATCGAAACCGGTCTCGAACCGCTGGTCCAGCTCGGCGAAGTACGCGTTGAGGCAGTAGCGCGCTTGCGGATCGTGGGAATCCATCGGCGCGATCTCGACCATCGTCGCGGTCAGCAGCCGCTCGACCTCGGTCATCGCAGCGGTCAGCCGGGTCCGTTGACTCGCGCTGAGCGGGGCCAGGATGGACTCGGCAACCTCGTCGCTACGCCGGTCGAGCACGACGCGCTCGGCGAGACCGCGCTTGGTCAGCCGGGCTACCCGGACTCGCCGGTCGGACTCCTTCGGGCCGACCGTGATCAAGCCCGACGCCTGCAGTGCCTGCAGGAGCCGGCTGAGATAGCCGGAGTCCAGACCGAGCTGGCCGCGTAGTGACCGCACGTCGCGGCCTTCCGGGCCAGCGGCGCCGATCTCCCACAACAATCGGGCCTCGCCAAGGGACCGCTCACGGGCCAGGAACCGGTCGGTAAGCGCGCCGACCCGTTGGGTCACGAGCCGGTTAAACCGCCGCACTTGGGCAACGGCTTCGGCGTCCATTCTCTGACTTTAGTCAGAGAATGGACGGTCCGTCCAGGGCGGGGGAATCGGGTCCAGAACTAGGGCCGGCGCTGATGGTTCAGATCGTGACGTGCTGGTCGAGTCCCGCGGCCAAACACGAGCGCAGATCCTGGATGTACTGATGAGCGGCGGTCTGGCCCGCGGCCGCGGGTGGCGTCCCGACCATCGCCGACATGCCCACGAAGTGGCCCAGGACCCGATTCGCCGACGAGCCGGACGAGCCGAGTGCCACCGATCCGGAGTCACCTTGCTGCA
>DATFRM010000099.1:0-4104 GCA_035263265.1 Actinomycetes bacterium | reverse complement strand
GTTCACGATGTACGCCGGGATGGGGATGCTGCCCGCTTACACGATCGAGCCCGGCGACTCGGACCAGGAGCTCAAGTTCACCGACCACCGGCCCGAGGACATGCACACCGCGATCGCACATGCCCTGGGCCTGTCCAGCATCAACGTGCTGATCGCGAGCCAGGACGTGCACGCTGCGGCCCGCGAGCAGTGGGACGACGGCTGCAACGTGCTGGCGGTCGAACCGGGGGTCGTGCTGGCCTACGAGCGCAACGTCACCACCAACACCCATCTGCGGCGCAACGGCGTCGAGGTTATCACTATCCGCGGCAGCGAGCTCGGCCGTGGCCGCGGCGGCCCGCGCTGCATGAGCTGCCCGATCCAGCGCGACGGGATTTAGCCACCGCTGCTGGCCCTCGCGGTTACTTGATGGAGCTCAACGCGGCGACCGCCGCGTCGACCTGCTCCGGGCTCGTGACGATGGAGGGGCCAAGCCGTACGTAGGACGTCTGGTACGGAGTGACGCTGGCGACGATCCGATGCTTGGTGCGCAGCTCGTTCACGACATCGCCCGGCTGCCGGCCCGCCACTTCGCAGCAGACGACCCCCGCCGACAGCTCCGGGTCGCGTGGCGTAACCAGCCGCACGGTGGAGACCCCGGCCAGGCCGTCCTTGAGCCGGGTGGCCAGTTGTCTGGTGCGGTCGGCCACCCGCTGTTTGCCGATGTCCAGATGGAACTGGAACGCCTCGGTCAGTGCCCAGCGGTGCTCGAACGAATGGAACCCGCCGGGAGTCCCATCCAGACCGAACTGAAACGGCGCGGTGGTGCCGTTGAACCAGGCGCCAAAACTCGGCCCGGAGAAGGTAGGGATGATCGCGGCAAGCGAGTCCCAGGCGCGGCGGTGGGCCCACGCGAGCCCGGTGCCGCGCGGACCGAACAGCCACTTGTGGGTTCCGGAGATGAACACGTCGCAGCCAAGCGCGGCCGGGCTGGTCGCGTCCGCGCCCAGGCCGTGTACGGCATCGAGGCAGAACAGCACCCGATCGGACGCATCCCGACCAGAGTTGACCTCAGACACCGCATCCGCGATCTGCCGGACCGGTAGCTTCAGCCCGGTGCTCGAGTGCACCCAGGTGAGCGCCAGCAGCCGGGTGTTCGGCCGGATCCCGGCCCGGATCCGGGACACGATCTCCGCGACCGACGCAGCCGCCGGGTCGTCATAGAGCGGGATGCGCTGCACGGTGGCGCCGCGCTTGGCCGCGGCTAGCCGGAGCGCCTCATGGGTGGCGTAGAAGTCATGGGTCGAGGTCAGGATGTGGTCGCCCGCCCGCAGATCGAGCCCGTGGTAGATCAGTCCTAGGCCCATCGTCGTGCTGTCGGTGAGCGCGACCTCCTCGCCGGCAACCTCCAGGTAGTCCGCGGCCGCCCCGCGAGCGGCGTCCTCAAGCGCGGTCTCGTCGCGGGTAGCCGCCACGGTGTCGTGATCCAATCGAGCTCGGAACTTGTTGATCGCGTGCCGTACCGGCGCCGGGTGCGAGGCGAGCACGAACGCCGCAAAGTGGGCAAGCTGCGGGTCGAGCGCGAACTGCGCGCGGACGCTGTCCCAGTCCTTCGGATCGAATCGGGGCGCCGTGGTGGCTGCCGGAGCGCCGGCGCTCGACCGGGCCGTGCCGGCATCGTTCGAGCCGGTACAGCCCGCGAGGCCGAGCGCGCCTGCCCCAGCGGTGGCGATGCCGGCACGAGTCAGGAACCCCCGACGGCTCAGGCTGCTGGTCATCTGCGCACGATACGTCCGAGTTCGAGCGCGCACCGGCGACCGCGCTCGAAGGATCCCGACCAGGCGGGTGCCGACGACGGTGTCCGTAGGATGGCCGACATGCGGTTCCGTCGCCTTGGTGAGTCTGGCCTGCCCGTTTCCATCGTCGGGTTGGGGTGCAACAACTTCGGACGGCGAATCGATCGGGACGCCAGCCTGGCGGTCGTCCGCGCTGCGCTGGAGCACGGAATCACACTGTTCGACACCGCTGACACCTACGGCACGCCGCCCGGTGCCTCCGAGTCGCTGCTGGGCGAGGCGCTCAAGCGTGAGCGGGACAACGTGGTAGTGGCCACGAAGTTCGGCATGGACATGAGCGGCAGCAATGGGCCGGACTGGGGTGCGCGCGGATCCCGCCGGTACATCCAGCGGGCGGTGGAGGCGTCGTTGCGCCGGCTCGACACCGACTGGATCGATCTCTACCAGCTGCACGAACCGGACCTGCTGACGCCGATCGAGGAGACCATGGCCGCGCTGACCGACCTGGTCACCGCCGGCAAGGTGTGCTACATCGGCTGCTCCAACTTCGCCGGCTGGCGGCTCACCGACGCGTCCTGGACGTCTTCAGCTGGTGAGCTGGCCCGGTTCATCTCGGTACAGAACGAGTACTCTCTGCTGAACCGGGAGATCGAGGCAGAGGTCATGCCGGCCTGCGAGCGGTTCGGGGTCGGCATCTTGCCGTACTTCCCGCTGGCTCACGGCCTCCTGACCGGCAAGTACCGCCGCGGTGAAGCACCAGCGGCCGGCACCCGGCTGGCCAATCGCCTCCAGGTGTACGACCACGCCGATTGGGACGTGATCGAGGCGCTCGAGACGTACGCGGCCGACCGCGGGCGATCCTTGCTGGACGTGGCGATCGGCGGCCTGGCCGCACAGCCCTACGTGTCCTCAGTGATCGCTGGTGCAACCACGCCCGAACAGGTGCGGGCGAACGTCTCGGCCGGATGGTGGGTGCCCTCGCCAGCTGATCTCGCTGCGCTCGACCAGATCGCGCCGCCACGTCGGCTGCCGCGAGGCTAACGCGTTGGGCCGACGGCGGCCCAGCCCTCAGCTAAGGACTAGTCCCAGGGCGTCTTCGGGCGGTCCTGCTTGACCCCGTCGACGAACGTGTCCACCCGCTCGTCGTAGAACGCGACCATTCCGATGATCTTCTGGCTTTCCGGCAGCGGCGCAGGGTAGGACCAGGCCACGTCCTTGGTCTCGCCGCCTACCTTGGCCTTCCAGTGCACGGTCTGACCCTTGTACGGGCAGCGGCTGACCGTGTCGCTCGGCTCGAGCAGATCAAGGCGAACCGCGGTCTTCGGCAGGTAGTACCGGGTGGGCAGACCGGTCTCGAACAACAGCCGCGGACTGTCGGTCTCCGCGACCGTCACCCCGTCGATCTCGATTCGGACGTGTCGCGAGCTCTGCAGGATGTCGACACGCGAGTGGGGATCCCTGGGGTGGACGATTATCTCCTCGTCCTCCTCGAACCAGGCGTCCATGGCCTCCCACTCGAACCGGACCAGGTCCCGCAGCTCGGGGATCGGCGAGTCCTCGTAGCGCATGGCCGCGTCTACGGCCTCGCGGTCGCCGGCCTTGATGGTGTAGAGGCGTCCGTCGCCCCGGCTGGGCGAGTGGCTGGTGTTGCCGCTCGGCGTCAGCAGGTCGGTTCGCACGTCCTCGACCGGGAAGTAGTACGCCGGGAAGTACGGAATCTCCCAGACCAGCATCGGGTGGAGGGTGTCGGCGATGACTTGGCCACCGAAGTACACCCGGACCCGCTTCGGACTCGGCTCGACTCTGACTCGGCCACGCTCAGTTTGTTGCGGCATACCAGCGCCAACTCAGGTTGGCGAGCCGGCATTCCGGGTTCGGTGACGGTTCGGTGGCGAGTTCGAGCCGCATGACAGGATCGAAGGGCTCGGCAGGCGAGGCCGACGGGTGGTGATCGCAATGGACGATGAGCTGTTGGTGTTCGGCGGGTCGGGCAGTCCGGCACTGACCGGTGCGATCTGCCGGGAGTTGGCCGTGCCGCCGGGTCATGGCGAGGTCATCCAGTTTTCCGACGGCAACCTGTTCGTCAAGGTCGGGCAGAACGTTCGTAGCCAGCATGTCTACCTGGTGCAGTCACCGGTGTTCCCGGTCAACGACCGGTTCATGGAGCTGCTGTTCTGGATCGACGCGTTCAAGCGGGCCAGCGCCGCGTCGGTGACCGTGGTGATCCCGTACTTCAGCTACGCCAAGGGCGACAAGAAGGACGAACCGCGAGTGTCGATCAGAGCCCGGGTGTGTGCGCAGGCGATCGAAATGGTCGGCGCGGATCGGG
>DATFRM010000098.1:0-2467 GCA_035263265.1 Actinomycetes bacterium | reverse complement strand
CATACCGGCGACACCGTGCTCGCCGGGTGCCTGCGGATGGCCGATGCATTCCGGGCGGTGTACGCGCCGGTAGTGACCGTGCGGGTCGAGCGACCGAACGTGGACAAGCAGCCGCCGGGGAGCGAACTGGTGCCGACCGTGGCCGAGCGCAGTGACGTCGAGGTCGTCAAGCGCAGCTGGGGTGCGTTCTACGGCACCAACTTGAACGCCGCGCTGGGGGCCCGCGGCATCAAGACGATCGTGCTGGGTGGCATCGCCACCAATATGGGCGTCGAGTCGACCGCCAGAGCGGCCGCTGACCACGGCTACCAGCTGGTGTTCGTAGAGGACGCGATGACCGGTCTGGACTCGGACGCGCACAAGTTCGTGGTCGACTACATCTTCACTAGGCTCGGTACGGTCAGTGGCGTTGACGAGGTCATCGCCGCCGTGTCGGACGGACCCGGCTGACCTAGCCCTCGATCCGCGCCAGCAGGTTGCGCAGGTCGTCGGCGTGTTCCTCTTCCTCGGCGAGTAGCTGCTCCAGTAGCCGGCGTGTGGTCGGGTCGGCATCGCTGAGCCAGCGGATGATCTCGGCGTAGGTTGCGATCGCAATCCGCTCGGCGACCAGATCCTCTCGGATCATGTCCGGCAGGTCCGTGCCGGGCGCGTACTCGGTGTGGCTGCGCTGGGCGAGTACCGCCGGGTTGAGGTCTGGTTCGCCGCCGAGCTGAGTGATCCGTTCGGCGGCCAGGTCGGCATGCCGCTGCTCGTCGTTGGCATGCTCGAGAAACTCCGCCGCGACGGTGGGACCGTGCATGCCCTGCGCGGTGTAGTAGTGCCGCTTGTAGCGCAGTACGCAGACCAGTTCGGTGGCCAGCACCTCGTTGAGCACCTCGATCACGCGGCTGGCGTCGGTGCCGTATGCGTCGGTCACCGGACCCTCTTCGATGTGCGTCCGGGCCTGCGCCCGGATCTTGTCTAGATCAAGTGCGAACTCGTTCATGGCCAACTCCCTCCCGAAGTCCGGCTGGGAACCTGCCCGGGCAGCCGAGGCTCAAACGCGCGGTGGATCGGGCCCGGTATGAGGGCGGCGGCCGGTGCCGGCGGGCTCGGTATCAGCCGGAGTGGCCGCACGGAATCACGCCGGGAAGCTCGAGCGCGCTGACGTCCTGGCCGCCCTTGGTCAGCAGCTGAACCGCGGCCCGGTGCAGGTCGTCGGCACGGGACGGCTGGTCGAGCTCGAAGCAGCCGCCGGTCACGGTGTACCACTCGGCCGCGTCCCGGTACCGCACGCGCAGCCGGACCGTCCCGTCCGCGCCATTCCCGCCGCCAGTGCTGTCTGCGCCGTTCGGGTCGTCGCCACTGAGCGCGGTCTCCAGCGTCAGCTCACCGGTGACCACGCCGACCTCGTCGGTCATCACGCCGCCCGGTCCGGGGGTGAAATGCGACACCGAGCGCATCCGGCCTCGCCTCCTCGCAACTAGCAGTACGTCAGCATCTCCCGCAGCGCCGATCGCTCGGCCCGGGTCACCGACAGGTCCCATTCGTGCTTCACGTCTATCCACGACCGCGCATACGTGCACCACGAGCGGGTGTTGGGCGGGCGCCACTGGTCGGGGGACTGGTCGCCCTTCGCGCGGTTGCTCGAGCGGGAGACCGCGAGCAGCTCCGGGTTGGCCAGATCGTTCGCGAATGCGGCTCGGCGCGCGTCGGTCCACCGGTCGGCCCCGGACCGCCAGGCATTGGCCAGCGGCACCATGTGGTCGATGTCGATGCCATCCGGATCGCGCAGTATCTGCCCGTCGTATGCGCTGTGCCACCGGCCGCGGGTCGGGTTACAGGTGGAACCGGTCCGAACGTCCTGCCCGTCACGGCGTAGCACCAGCTCTCTGGTGTTGCAGTCGTTGCCCTGGTCGCGCCAGCCGTCGCCGAACCGGTCCCGGCTGTAGCCGCGCATCGAATGCTGCGGCTCCACCTGCAGCGCGTCGAGCTGCTTGGCTGCTTCGGATGCGTTCGGCGGCACCGGCGCGGATAAATCCGCGACTTCGCACCCAGCCAGCGCGAAGATACCGATGGCGAGCAGCAGGTCACGTATTCGGGCCCGCACCGTCACCTCCGGCCGTTCGTCACCAAAGGCCGGTCCCCATAGTTCCCGATCAATCCGAGGTGAAACGGTCGCCGCGCGACGGCACCGGCCGCGCCGGTCGGGCAAGATGGCGGCACGATGACCGAGACGCTGGATCGTATCCAAGGCCTGACCGCGCTGATCTGCCTGCCGGAGGGGCGGCAGGTGCAGACCGAGCGAGACGCGGTCGAGCTGATCGCGATCGCGATCGAACAGCGAGCCGATCTGATGGTGATTCCGGTCGAGCGGTTTTCGGACCGCTTCTTCGACCTCGAGACCCGGATCGCCGGGGAGATCCTGCAGAAGTTCGTGACCTACCAGCTGCCGCTGGCGATCGTTGGCGACATCACCCGCCATACC
>DATFRM010000097.1:0-4270 GCA_035263265.1 Actinomycetes bacterium | reverse complement strand
CGGTTCACCGGGCTGTCCCCAGCAGAGGTGGCGTCCCATCTCTACGGCATCGCTGCCCACCTGGTCCAGCAGGGCCCGGTGCGCGACGGATTCGTCGCCGCCGCCACCGATGGTCATCGGTGGGTGTGCCGGTATGGCGAGTCGCTGGCCGCGCCGACCCGCCAGATCGTCGATCTTCAGCAGGATCAGGAGGTCACCGCGGCCCGCCATCAGGGGCAGCTGGGCCGGTCTGCCGCACCGACTCAGGGAGCCGACCAGTCGCCACCGGCCCAGGGATCCGGCCGGCCGCCGGCTCAAGCGTCCGGACAGTCCGCACCGGCTCAGCCAGCTAACCCGCCAGCCGCACCGGCTCAGCCAGCTAACCCGCCAGCCGCACCGGCTCAGCCAGCTAGCCAGCCGGCCGGGCCGGCTCAGCCCGCGGGCCAGCGTGCGCCGGTGCAACCAGTCGGCCGGTCGGCAACGCCCGCTCAGCATGGCCACTCGTCCGCTGGTCAGGCTCAGTCAGGTGGTCGGCCGACTGCGCCCGCTCAGCCGGGCAACCCGTCCGCGTAGCGAGTGCCGGCACGGGATCCGGACCGGATCAGGAATCGGCGGGGTTGATCATCGCGTGGACCTCCATGTCCCACCAGCCGCCGGCGGACTGTGGGAGCGAGGAGCGCAAAATTCCCTCGGCCGGGTAGCCGGCCTTGACCGCGACTCGGCAAGATGCCGGGTTCTCCACGGCATGCCCGAGTTGGATGCGATGTAGCCCGATAGCCTGGAATCCCCATCGAGTCAGTACGCCCAAGGCGTGGGTCGCGACCCCGCGACCACGAGCGGCCGGAGCGGTCGAGTAGCCGATCCAGGCCGAGCCGTCCCAGGGAGACAGGTCGGACAGCTGGATGTCGCCGAGAAGGGCGCCGGTGGTGGCATCCCGGACCGCGAGGCTGAGCAGGTCGCCCGAGCGCCAGCGCTCGTTCCGGCCGCGGACAAACCGTTCGCCGGCATCGTCGCCCAGGTCCGGTGGGCGGACGTACCAGCGCCGGAACTCGGGGTCGCCGAGCAGCTCCACGATCTCCGGAGCAAGATCGCCAGTCCATGGGGTGAGCTGAAGCCAGCCGGCCATGATCTCCACCGGCTCCGACGGCGGAGTGAGCTTGCGCACGTGTGGCAGCGGCTCGCGCATCAACGAAGCTCTCCGCGCAGCAGCCCGGCGGTCCAGGCGTCTTGACGCTGGTTTCGATGCACGATTCGTTGCCGCAGCGTGCCCTCGATCGTGAAGCCGAGCTTCTCGGCGACCCGGCGAGACGCCCAGTTGCCCACCTCGGCATGCCAGTCGATGCGGGCCAGCCCAAGCCCGCCGAGGCTCGGGTCAGCGAACGCCCACTCGCAAACCAGCCGAGACGAGTCGGTCATCACGCCCTTGCCGCGCGCCCACGGAGCGCACCAGTAGCCCAGCTCGGCCCGCCCGCCGACTGCTACCTCGCGCTCGCAGATATGGTGGACGCCGGTGGCGGCCAGCAGCTGCCCAGTCTGCGCGTCGAACACGCCGAAGATCGCGCCTGATCCGGTTCGCCAGGCGGTCGGGCTGATCTCCCCTACATAGCTCTCGGCATGCTCTCGCAAATAGGGCGACGGCACCGAGGTCCAGCGTTGGATGTCCCGGTCCTGGCAGGCCTCGCACACTGCGGCAGCGTCACCGAGTCGCCATGGCCGGACGTACAGCCGATCGTCACCGAGCTCGACTTCCTCCATGCGGTCCTATCCAACCGGGCACCGTGGCCGGGCTCAATCCGTTATCGAGACAGTCAACGTTGCCGACATCCGGCCGCGACCTCGTACCATGACCACAGTACGGCGAGTTTGACACTCGTCCCGTTTTGTGCGCGCCGACCGGGCGCGGATACCGGCAAGGAGCCCCCCAGGTGCCTGCTCTGTTCGACAAGATGTTGCGTGCCGGCGAAGGTCGCATCTTGCGCAAGCTCGAGGCGATCGCCCGGCAGGTCAATGCGATCGAAGACGACTTCGTGGCGATGTCCGACGCGCAGCTGCGTGGCCTGACCGACGAGTACCGTGCCCGGTTCGCGGAGGGCGAGACGCTTGACGAGCTCCTTCCCGAGGCGTTCGCCACCGTGCGCGAGGCGGCCAAGCGCACGCTCGGGCAGCGCCACTACGACGTCCAGATCATGGGTGGTGCGGCGCTTCATCTCGGCAACATCGCCGAGATGAAGACCGGTGAAGGCAAGACGCTGGTCGCGACGCTACCGGCGTATCTCAACGCGCTCGCCGGCGAGGGCGTGCATCAGGTCACCGTCAACGACTACCTGGCCGAGCGCGACGCCGAATGGATGGGCCGGGTGCACCGGTTCCTCGGGCTCAGCGTCGGCGTGATCCTGGCCCAGATGCCGCCGGCCGAACGTCGCAAGCAGTACGCCTGCGACATCACTTACGGCACGAACAACGAGTTCGGCTTCGACTACCTGCGCGACAACATGGCATGGTCGGCCGACGAACTCGTGCAGCGCGGACACTCCTACGCGATCGTGGACGAGGTCGACTCGATCCTTATCGACGAGGCGCGCACACCGTTGATCATCTCCGGTCCGGCTGATCAGGCGACCAAGTGGTACGCGGAGTTCGCCAAGGTCGCCAACCGGCTGCGGCGAGACACCGACTACGAGGTCGACGAGAAGAAGCGCACGGTCGGGGTGCTCGAGTCCGGCATCGAGCGGGTCGAGGACTGGCTAGGCATCGAGAACCTGTACGAATCGGTCAACACACCGCTGGTCGGCTTCCTCAACAACGCGATCAAGGCCAAGGAGCTGTTCAAGCGGGACAAGGACTACGTGATCCTCGACGCTGAGGTTCTCATCGTCGACGAGCACACCGGCCGGATCCTGCGCGGACGCCGCTACAACGAGGGCATGCATCAGGCGATCGAGGCCAAGGAAGGGGTGGCCATCAAGGACGAGAACCAGACGATGGCCACGATCACGCTGCAGAACTACTTCCGGATGTACAACAAGCTGGCCGGAATGACCGGTACCGCGCTCACCGAGGCGAACGAGTTCAGCAAGATCTACAAGCTCGGTGTGGTGCCGATCCCGACGAATATGCCGATGATCCGGGCCGACCAGCCTGATCTCATCTACAAGAGCGAGCCGGCGAAGTTCGCGGCGGTCGTCGAGGACCTGGTCGAGCGGCACGAGAACGGTCAGCCGGTGCTGGTTGGCACGACCAGCGTGGAGAAGTCCGAGTACCTGTCCGGGCTGCTCAAGCGCCGGGGGGTCCCGCACTCGGTGCTCAACGCGAAGTACCACGAGCGGGAGGCGACGATCGTCGCCGAGGCGGGCCGGCGGGGCACGGTCACGGTCGCGACGAACATGGCCGGTCGCGGCACCGACATCATGCTCGGCGGCAATCCCGAGTTCATGGCGATGCAGGATCTCAAGGCGCGTGACCTCGACCCGGTCGAGACGCCTGAGGAGTATGAGAAGGCGTGGCCAGACACGCTGGACCGGATGCGCGCGCAGGTCGCCGCCGAGCACGAGGAGGTCGTCGGCCTCGGTGGTCTGTACGTGCTGGGCACCGAGCGCCACGAGTCTCGCCGAATCGACAACCAGTTGCGCGGGCGGTCCGGCCGGCAGGGCGACCCAGGGGAGTCCCGGTTCTACCTCTCGCTCGGTGACGACCTGATGCGGCTGTTCAAGGCCAACATCGTGGAGTCGGTGCTGACCCGGTTCAACGTGCCGGACGACGTGCCCATCGAGTCGAAGATGGTGACCAACGCCATCCGGTCCGCGCAGACCCAGGTTGAGCAGCAGAACTTCGAGATCCGCAAGAACGTGCTCAAGTACGACGAGGTGCTCAACCGCCAGCGGCAGGTCATCTACGAGGAGCGCCGCCGGGTGCTGCACGGTGAGGACCTGCACGAGCAGACCAGCCACTTCATCGACGACACCATCGCCGCGTACATCATCGGAGCCACCTCGGAGGGCTTTCCCGAGGACTGGGATCTCGACCAGCTCTGGTCGGCGCTACGCCAGCTTTACCCCATCACGCTGACCCAAGCCGAGATCATCGATGCGTCCGGCGGGGGCAAGGAGTCGCTGAGCGCGGACTACCTGATCGAGGAGGTCAAGGCCGACGCGCACGAGCAGTACGCGCAGCGGGAGAAGCAGATTGGCAGCGAGGCGATGCGCGAGTTCGAGCGCAAGGTCGTGCTGTCGGTGCTGGACCGTAAGTGGCGCGAGCACCTCTACGAGATGGACTACCTGCAGGAGGGCATCGG
>DATFRM010000096.1:0-14047 GCA_035263265.1 Actinomycetes bacterium | reverse complement strand
AGTTGACCCACACCATCCCGGCCCGTAGCTCGCGGGCGAACCGGTGCGCTCGAGACAGCTGGCTGGTCCACAGCCCGGCACCGAGCCCGTAGTCGACCCCGTTCGCGATGCGGAGCGCCTCGGCCTCGTCGTCGAACGTGTGCACGGTGACGACCGGGCCGAAGACCTCCTCGCACGCGATCTGGGCTCGTGGATCGGCGGCGACCACGGTCGGCTCGAGGTAACACCCGTCGGACAGCCCAGGATCCGCTGGTGGACCGCCGCCCGCGAGGATCTCGGCGCCCTGGTCCGTGGCCAGTTTGAGGTGTCCGAGCACCCGGTCGCGGTGCCCGGGTGAGGTCAGTGGACCCAGCTCGGTGCTCGGGTCCTTCGGGTCGCCGACCCGGATCGAGTGGGCCAGCCGGAGGAACGCATCGAGGAACTCGTCCGCGATGTCCCGGTGCAGCAGCAGCCGGGAGCCGGCGATGCAGGCCTGGCCCTGGTTGTGGAAGATCGCAAACGCAGAGCCGTTGACCGCGGCGGGGAGGTTGGCGTCGGCGAACACGAGGTTCGCGCCCTTGCCGCCTAGCTCGAGATGGACCCGCTTGAGACTGCCCTGGCTGGCCGCGACGACACCGCGACCGACCGCGGTCGAGCCGGTGAACGAGATCATGCCGATGCCCGGATGCTCGGCGATCCGTTGTCCGGCAGTCGGCCCGTACCCCGGGACGATGTTGACCACGCCGGGCGGGAAGCCCACCTCGGCGATCAGCTCCGCGACCCGCAGGCTGCTCAACGGGGTGAGCTCGGCCGGTTTGAGCACGACGGTGTTACCGGCGGCCAGCGCCGGGCCGAGTTTCCAGCTGGTGAACATCAACGGGAAGTTCCACGGCACGATCTGCCCGACCACGCCGATCGGAACCGGCAGCACGTAGTCGAGGAAGCCGCGCTCGACCGGGACCACGGCTCCCTCGAACTTGTCCGCCATCCCGCCGAAGTAGCGGAATGTGGCCGCAGTGCGCGGCACATCCAGGCCGGTGGTATCCCGGATCGGGTGCCCGGTGTCCCTGGTCTCCAGCTCGGCAAGTTCGCCCGCATGGACCTCGATCGCGTCCGCCAGCCGCAACAGCAGTCGACCGCGCTCGGCCGCGCTGAACTCGCGCCACCGCTCGAACCCGGCCGTGGCGGCATCGACCGCACGGTCGACATCGGCCGCCCTGGCCTCGGCGACCTGGGCGATCAGCGAGCCGTCGTGCGGGTCCCGTACCTCGATCGTCGTGCCCTCGACCCCGTCGACGAACTCCCCGCCGATGAACAGCTTGGTCTGCATCGGCTAGGCATCGCCCGGGCCGGCCGAACCGAGCCACGGGTACCGCCCGGTGTCCTTGCCCGCGTAGTCCGGATCGAGGTAGATGAACACGCGCTGGATCAGCCAGTCCCTGATCTCGAACACATCGCACCAGCGGCCGGCGCCCCAGTTCGGCGCCCCGGCCCGCCAGGGCCCATCCTTGTGCTCGCCAAAGCTGGTGCCCTCGCAGGCGAACGTGTCGGTGCCGGAGAACACCCAGTTAAACGTGGCGTAGTCGTGAGTGATCGCGCTGATGGTGCCGCCGACGTCGCCGAACAGCCGGCCGATCTCCTCCTTCCCGGTGGCCAGTCCCCACTTCGGGAAGTACACCTGCGCGTCATCGGCGAACAGGTCGAGGATGCTTCCACCGGTCGAGGTCACCCCGCCGTTGTCGAACGCCTTGAGGTACTCCAGCGCGACCGACTTGCGCTGCTCGTCGGTCATGCTCTGCCTGGTCAGCGCCATCGCTACCTGCCTCCCGCGGTCAGGCCGCGCTAGAAGTCGATCGGGTAGGTCGGGGTCTGCCCGGACGCGATCAGCTCGGGCAGCGACGGATCCGCGTTCTCCCAGACCAGTAGCATCGAGCGCTTCGGCGCGTAGCCCTGATGCCGGATGTCGGCCGGCATCGCGCTCACGTCGCCGGGCCGCATGACTACCCGGGCGCGGACCGAGCCGGTGTCGCGGTCCTCGACCTCCCAGTGGATCTCGTCGGACAGCTGCAGGAACCACTCCACCCGGTCGTTGCCGTGGATGATCGGCAGGATGTATTCCTCGGTGGTCGGACAGAACAGCGAGTTCTTGCAGACGCTGACCACCGACGGGTTCCAGGTCACCGGGGAGCGGGACAGGTACGCGAACAGGCTGTACGCGGCCACCTCGCTCTCGAAGCCCGCCTCCGGGTAGACCTCGGGCTCGTCTTGCGGCACATCGGCGAACATCCGGTTGATCGGGTGCCCGGTGTCGTCGCTGCGCAGCCCCTCGTCGCCGGGTACGGCGACCATCCGCGCCGCCGCCACCCGGTGCCGGGTGATGGCCGGCCGGTTATCCCCGTTCTTGATGCCGAACGCGGAGCCGGTCTCGTGCGGCGAGGCGAACGGGTCGAATGTGGCGTTTGTCCAGTCGTCGAGCATCTCCTTGAACGTCTCCCGGATCAGCGGGGTCTCGACGTTCTCGGTGTAGTCCAGCTCGGCCTTGCGGTAGGCGTCGTTGTAGCGCCCGGCGAACAGGTCGACGGTGCCGTAGTGGTTGACGGTACCGATCACACCGTCGAAGTTCACCGTGCCGTAGAAGAAGTCCCAGGCCACGTCCCGCTGCAGGGCGCGCAGGAACGCGTCCACGCTCATGATGTGGCTGCCGGTTGGCCAGTCGACGTACGCGAAGTACTCGTCCCGGCGGAACGTGAACTGGCCGAGGCTGAACTCGCGGTAGCCCTGGCTGTTCGGCGCCGACGAGGTGACCTCGGGTTCGAGGGTGGCGGTCATCGTTGCACTCCCTAGAGCGACTGGCAGATCTCGGCCCACCGGTAGACGGTGTCCGGACCGGCGATGGTCTGCATGAGGATCACGCCCGGCTGCGCGGTGGAGAACCGGTAGGCGGCTCCGGTCGGCAGCAGCACCTGGTGGCCGCGGCGAGCGACGATCCGGCCCATGTAGGTGCCGGTCGGCTCGCCCGGCATCTCGATCGAGCCGGGGGCATCGGCGGACAGCGCCGGTTCGGCCAGCTTGACCAGCTTGATCTCGATCTCGCCGTCGAGGACGAGGGCGAACTCGTCGTGCGCGGCGGTCCGCCACGGGCTGACTCCTTCGGCCCGGACCGCCTCGAGGACGTATTCCATGTTCTTGCCGACCGCGACCTTCTCGTACGGCCGGGAGCTCGCGGCGACCGCGAAGACGTTCGAGAACGCGTAGTGCCGCGGATCGTCGTTGATGATTTCGACGCCACCGCGTTCGTAGTTGTGCAGCGAGCCGAACTTGGTCGTGTAGGACTCCTGTTCCTTTCCGCGTAGGTCCGCGGGTGAGGTCATCGGTTCACCTCCGGTCCGGTGACTTTCCTTGGGGGTAGCGCAAAGCGGCAGTGTTCGCTATACGTACAGTTGTTCGCGTTGAGAACAGCCCAAGAAAATCTGTTCGCGACGCGCCATGCTTGTCAACCCCCCGGGGGCCGCTGTGCCGGAAGCAGCCGGTTCGCGCATCGAATACGTGCAGTCGCTGGACCGCGGGCTGGCGGTAATCCGTGCGTTCTCGGCCGACACGCCGCGGCTGTCCATTGCCGACGTGGCCAGGCAGACCGGGCTGACCAGAGCGGCCGCACGCCGGTTCTTGCACACGTTGTGCGGGCTCGGCTACGTCGGGGTCAACGGCGGCAGCTACTACCTGCGGCCGCGCGTCCTCGAACTCGGCTACGCCTACCTGTCCTCGGTGTCGGTCGCCGAGATCGCGCAGGAGCACCTGGTGGCACTGGCCGAGGAGCTGCACGAGTCGTGCTCGGCATCGGTGCTCGACGGCGCAGACATCGTCTACATCGCGCGGGCTCAGACCAACCGGATCATGACGATCTCGCTGACCGTCGGCACCCGTTTGCCCGCGTACGCCACCTCGATGGGCCGGGTCCTACTGGCCGCGTTACCGGACGACCGGCTCGACGCGTTCTTCGCCGGCGCCACCTTCCAGCCGCTGACCGAGCACACCGTCACCGACCCGCAGCTGCTGCGTAAGGAGCTGGACAAGGTACGCGAGCGGGGCTGGTGCGCGATCGACCAGGAGCTGGAGGTCGGGGTCCGCTCGGTCGCGGTACCGGTAAGCGAGGCGGACGGCCGGGTGGTCGCGGCGGTCAACGCCACCGCGCACGCCGCCCGGGTGCCGTTGCCGCGGCTGACCGAACAGTTTCTCCCGAAGCTGACCGAGGCCGCACGCCACATCAACGCCGATCTGGCCGCCCGCCACTGATCGGACCGTCGGCGCGTCAGCCGCCGTCTTTGGCATGCAACAGCGGGGTGGGGCCGACCGCGACCGAGCGCAACTGGGCCAGTAGATCGGTGACGTCCGCCTCGTCGGCGAGCGTCGCCCGGATGGCGTCCGCCCCGGCCCGGGCGAGCGCTAGCGCCTGATCCTGTGCCTGCTCCAGGGTGCCGAACAAGCCCGCCTCCCGCGGGTCGCCATGCTCGGCCAGCGCCGGATCGCGCAGCGCCCGAGCCGCCGCTTCGCTCATCGTGCGGCCGATGGACACGGGCAGCCCGACCACGAGCGGGTAGTCGGCAGCGGCTCGGCCGGCGTCGAACCGGGCCCGTAGCGCCCGGGCAAGTGCGGTATGTGCGTCCTCCCGACTCGGCGCGTGCACGACATGCCCGGCCGCATCGAGATCGAGGTCGCGGGTGCGCATGCGCTCCCGCCACGCCAGCACTCCCCCGGCCGCGGACATCAGGGCCGCTCGGGCGGTGTCGTCCAGGACCACCGGGAGTTCGACCAGCATGGCGGGTGTAGTGGCCAGCCAGCTGGCCAGTGCATCGGTCCGGCCGGTAGGCAGCAGCCCGAGCACCGCCGGCTGGGCGGCCAGCGCGAGCATCTCCAGAGCGTCCGGATCGACCGCAGCCGCGCTGTCGATCGGCAGCCAGACCGCGCTGTAGCCGAGCCGCCCAGCCAGATGCGCGATATGGCCCTGCCGGACCGGGTCGTGCTCGGCCCGCAGCGTCAGCTCGAGCGCGACGAGTGTGGTTGGCACCCCCACACCGGCTCCCTAGGGTGTTCAACATGCGAACGTCCGTTCGCGGAGCGTACGACAGTTCCGATGGAGCGTCCACGCCCGCGGAGCTCGCCACCGGACTGGTGGTGGGACTGGTCGCCGGCCTGCGCCGGGCCGGGGTCGCGGTCTCGTCCGGGGAGACGATCGACGCGGTACGGGCGCTGGCCGAGCTCGAGCTCACCGACCGGACCGTGGTCCGGGCCGCGCTACGCGGGTGCCTGGTCAAGGACGACGCGCATCTGGAGCTGTTCGAGCGGCTGTTCGACGCGCTGTTCCCGCGGCTGCGGATCGCCGCGACCGGCGCCGGACCGGCGGGCTCCGGCTCGGCTGCCGGCCCGCAGGCATCCGGTGACCACGACGGTGCGGAGCTCGCGGCGTTGCGAACCGAGCTTGCCGAGGCGCTCAAGCGCGGTGACCAGATCGCGGTTGCCGATCTGCTCACCACCAGCGTGGACCGCTGGTCCGGGATCGGCGAACAGGACCGTGGCGAGCGCCACCACGTGCAGCGGGTACTACGCCGGCTTGGCCTCGACGCGATCCTGCGGCAGCTGGCCGGCCGCAGCGATGAGCGATCCGAGCTGGAGCGGCAGCTGGACAATGCGGCCGCCGCGGCCGACATCGAACAGGTACGGCGCCTACTGGAACGGCTGGTGGCGGAACGGCTGGCGGACGGCCGGGCCGGCGGGAATGGCGCGGCCGAGGGCGAGCCCCCGCCCACGGTCGGCCCCGACCTCGCCGATCTGCCGATCCTGCGGGCCGGACCGGACGAGCTGGCCGAGCTGCGGGCCGCGGTCCGGCCGCTCGCGCGGAAGCTGGCCACCCGGTTCGGCCGGCGGCGCCGGCGCGGCCGCGGTGCGGTGGACATGCGCCGCACGATCCGGCGCAGCATGAGTTCCGGCGGGGTGCCGCTCAGCCCGGTGCTGCGCCGCCGCTACCCGTCCCGGCCTGACCTGGTGGTGCTGTGCGACGTGTCCGGATCGGTCGCCCAGTTCGCTCCGTTCACGCTGGCACTGCTGCACGCGCTGCACGGCGAGTTCCATCGGGTCCGGTCCTGGGTGTTCATCGACGGCATCGTGGAGATCTCCGACCTGCTGGACCGGGCACCCGGCGTGCTCGACGCGCACCATCTGCTCGGCCGCCGCGGGCTGGTCAGCGGCGACGGGCGCAGCGACTATGCCCGGGCGCTGGCCAGCTTCCTGGCTCGGTGGCGAGACGTGATCAGCGCGAAGACCACCGTCATCGTGGTCGGTGACGCGCGCAGCCACGACCGGCGCCCGGCGGTGGCCGAGCTGGCCGAGCTACACCGGCTGGCCCGGCGGCTGTACTGGCTCAACCCGGAGCCGCTTGCCGAGTGGGACACCGGTGACTCGCTGATGGCGCCGTACGGCACCTACGCGCACGGTGTGTACGAGGTGTCCACGCTGCGCCAGCTCGGCGAGTGCGTCGCGGCGATCGTCTGAGCCGGCGTGCGGGGCTAGGTCAGGCCCAGGCGTTCGGCGGCCCGGTCCTGGTCGGCCACGTGCTTGAGCACGACGCCCAGAGTCGAGCGGACCACCTCGTCGTCGAACTCCGGCGCACCCAGCGCCAGGGCGGTCCTAGTCCAGTCGATGGTCTCCGCAATCGACGGCTTCTTGCGCAGGTCCAGGGCGCGCAGCGCGCGGATCGCCTGGACGACGCGAGCGGCCAACTGCTCCCCCGCCTCCGGTACCCGGGACAGCACGATGTCGCGCTCACGCTCAGCATCCGGGTAGCCGATGTGCAGAAACAGGCAGCGCCGCTTCAGCGCTTCGGACAGTTCCCTGGTCGCGTTCGAGGTCAGAACCACCAGCGGCCGCGCGAGCGCGCTCACCGTGCCCAGTTCGGGGATCGTGATCTGGAAGTCGGCCAGCACCTCGAGTAGCAGAGCTTCGACCTCTACGTCAGCTTTATCCGTCTCGTCGACGAGCAGCACGGTCCGTCCGGTGCGCCGGATGGCCCGCAGCAACGGTCGCTCGAGCAGGAACTCCTCGCTGAACACGTCGTCGTGCACCGCGGCCCAGCCGGCATCGGTCGACGAGGCCTGGATCCGCAGCAGCTGCTTCTTGTAGTTCCACTCGTACAGCGCCCTGGTCTCGTCCAGGCCCTCGTAGCACTGCAGCCGGACCAGCTCGGCATCGGCCGCCTCGGCGACCGCCGTGGCCAACCCGGTCTTGCCCACCCCGGCCGGCCCCTCTACCAGCAGCGGCTTGCCCAGCCGATCGGCGAGGAACACCGTGGTAGCGATCTCGCTGGTCGCGATGTAGCCGGTCGCCTCCAGCCGGGCCTGAGCGTCGGCGACCGAGTCGAACCACGTCATCTCGCCTCCGATCACCACCGATGGCTAGAGACTAGCCAGCCGGACCGCCGGACCGGCCGGCGGCGGTGTCGCAGGCTCGGGCTCGCAACGCCCTGGCCACCCCGTCCCTGGCCTCGAGGATCTGCCGACCCAGCGCCGCAGGTAGGTCGGGCGAGGCGAGGAACTGGTCGGTGCGGTCCAACGTCGACTGCTCGATCCGGTGCCGCGGGTAGATCAGCTGGGTCACGATCAGACCGGCGGTGGCCGACGCGCGACCGAAGAACTCCACGATCGAGTCGAAGTAGGCGTCGAAGTACGGCTCGAGTGCCTCCTGCTGATCGGCCTGGATGAAGCCGATGGCCGCGGCGGTCTGGATCGCATTGGTGACGTCCACCTCGGTGAGGGCCTGCCGCCAGGCGGTCGCTTTGGTGTCCGGCAGCGGTAGCGCGGCCCGGGCGGTGGTCGCCTTCTCCTCGCCCATCGCGGTCGCGTCCCCGGCCAGCTCATTGGCGATCTCGTCCGGTCCGATCAACCCGTGCGCGGCGAGCCTGGTCACGATCCGCCAGCGCAGATCCTCGTCGACGGCGAGTCCCGGCACGGTCACCGAGCCGTCGAGCAAGCCGCGGACGAACTCGATGTCTGGCCCGGGGGTCGCCGACCACACCAGTCCGCGCACCCAAGCCAGTTGATGGTCGCTGCCCGGCTCGGCCCGGTCCATCAGCTCCCGCATGGTGGCGGCGACGCGCCGCCGCCCCTCCGGGCGCCAGGCCGGATCGGCGTACTCGTCGATCGCGGTCGCCGTGCGGCGGCCGAGCAGCGCGTCGACGACCGAGATGTCCTGTTCGGCGCCGACTCCGCCGACCACCATCGCGACGTACTCGCGGGCCGGCATCTCCCCGTCGCGGCACATGTCCCAGGCCGCGGCCCAGCTCAGGGCGCGAGCGATCGAGGAGTCGATCTCAGACACCGACCGGACCGCGGTGGCCAGCGAGACCGGGTCCAGCCTGATCTTCGCGAACGTCAGATCGTCGTCGTTGAGCAGCACCAGGTCACCGCGCGGAACCCCGGTCAGCTCGGGTACGTCGGTGCGCGGACCGGCGATATCCAGTTCGACCCGGTGCCGCCGGATGAGCGCACCGGTCGGCTGGCGGTCGTAGACGCCGATCGCGATCCGGTGGGTGCGTAGCGTCGGCCAGTCCGGGTGGGCTTCCTGCAGCACCGCGAACGAGGTGATGACGCCGTCCGCGTCTACGGTCAGCTCCGGCCGCAGCGTATTCACGCCGGCGGTGTTCAGCCACTCGGCCGCCCATGCCGTCATGTCGCGGCCTGACGATTCCTCGAGCGCGCTCAGCAGATCGGTCAGCGAGGTGTTACCCCAGGCGAACCGCTTGAAGTAGTGCCGCAGCCCGGCGAAGAACTCGTCGAATCCGACGTACGCGGCCAGTTGCTTGAGTACGGACGCGCCCTTGGCATAGGCGATGCCATCGAAGTTGGCCCACACCTGGGAGAGCTCGGGCATGTCGCCGACGATCGGATGGGTGGAGGGCAGCTGGTCCTGGGCGTACCCGAAGGCCTTCCACACGTTGACGAAGCTGGTCCACGACTCGGTCCAGCGGGTCGCGCGGCTTAGCGCCACGTTCGACGCGTATGTCGCGAACGACTCGTTCAGCCACAGGTCGTCCCACCACCGCATGGTGACCAGGTCGCCGAACCACATGTGCGCCATCTCGTGCAGGATCACGTCGGCGCGGTCCTGCCGCGCGGTGTCGGTCACCTTGGACCGGAACACGAACTCGTCACGGAATGTCACACAGCCGGCGTTCTCCATCGCGCCGGCGTTGAACTCGGGCACGAACAGCTGGTCGTACTTCTCGAACGGGTAGGGGTAGTCGAACGTGCTGCTGAAGAAGTCGAAGCCCTGCTTGGTGACCTCGAAGATCTCATCGGGATCCAGGTACTGGGCCAGCGAGGCCCGGCAGTAGAGGGCGAGCGGGATGACCTTGCCGCCGACCGTGTGCCGGTCCCTGACCACGTGATACGGGCCGGCGACCAGCGCGGTGATGTAGGTCGAGATCGGCGGCGTGGCCGCGAACTCCCAGCGCGCCGACGCCTCGCCCACCGGCTTCGGCTCCGGAGTCGGCGAGCAGGAGGCCACCTGCCAGTCCCCGGGCGCCGTCACGGTGAGCTGCCAGGTGGCCTTGAGGTCCGGCTGCTCGAAGCTGGCGAACACCCGCCGGGCGTCAGGCACCTCGAAGTGGGTGTACAGATACACGTTGCCGTCGGCCGGGTCGGTGGCGCGGTGCAGCCCTTCGCCGGTGTTGACGTACGCGCAGTCGGCCACCACCTCGAGCACGTTGTCGGCGGCGAGGTCGTCCAACTCGATCCTGCTGTCGACGTAGACGGCCGATGGGTCCAGTTGGCGGCCGTTGAGCACGATCTCGTGGACCTGCGGCGCGATCAGGTCGACGAAGGTGGCCGCGCCCGGCTGCTCACACTGGAACGCGATCCGGGTCGCCGAGCGGAACGTTTCCGATCCGCTGGTCAGATCCAGTTCCACTTGGTAGCTGTGGACTCGCAGCAGCTTGGCACGTTCGGCCGCCTCGGCCCTGGTCAGGTTCGTTCCTGGCATGGTTTCGCACTCTCCGTTGACCTGGATGATCGTGGTCGCACGACACAGCAACGGCCGACGTGCGCGGTAATGGTCAGAATACGGGTCGGCTCGCTACGGACTCGAAGTAGGTGACCACGCCGACGGGTACTGGCGCAAGCGGCCGGCCTTAGCCCAGAACGGCGCGCGCGTCCAGGGCTACCGCGCCGCTCGGGGTCGCCAGCAACGGGTTGATCTCCATCTCGGTGATCTCCGGATGGGACGCCGCCAGCACACTGAACCGCGCGATCGCTGCGGCCGTTGCGCCGAGGTCGACCGCCGGCCGGCCACTCACCCCGCCGAGCAGTGCGGCAACCCGCAGCCGGCTCAGCAGGCGCCGCGCTCCGGCCTCGTCCACCGGGGCGAGCGCAAAGCTGACGTCGTTGAGCACCTCGGTGAGCACGCCGCCGAGCCCGACCATGAGTACTGGGCCGAACCGCGGATCCCAGCGGGACCCGACGATGAGCTCCACCCCGTCGGCGACCTCCGCCATCTCTTCGACGGTGAAACTCGCCGGCTCGAGCCGCCGGTGCATCCGCCGGTGTGCGCTTAGCAGGGCATCGAGATCCGGCAGGCCAAGTGCCACCCCGCCCGAGCCCGACTTGTGCTGGCTACTGCCCATCGCCTTGAGCACGTAGGGCGGGCGCAGCCTGGCGCCGGCCGCCCTGATCTCGGACTCGGTACGGACCTCGATCGACCGGGCGACCGCGATGCCGGCTCCGACCAGCAGCTGCCGGCAAGCCAGGTATCCCCCGCTGGACAGTGGCCGGGCCGGCCGAGGCAGCGGGGCCAGCCCTTCCGGGGCTCGACCTGTCGGTGCCGATCCGATCAGACCGGCGAGTGCGGCCAGCGCGTCCTCCACCGCGGGGAACACCGGGATGCCCTCATCGACGAGCACCTGGCAGGCAGGCGAGTCGGGGTACGCCGACTGCACCAGCAACGGCTTGGGGGCGCCGGCCATCACCTTGGCGATCTCATCGGCCGCTTCCGCGTCGGCCCGCTCGGATTCGACGTCCGCCGGGTTCACCCGCACCGAGCGGCCACCGAGTGTCCCGGTCAGCAGCACCGAGTCGACCTGCTCGGCCTCGAGCAGAACGCGGATCGTGTCGGCGTAGCTATCCGGGTCCTGCTCGCCCAGCCCGGCCAGGTCGACCGGGTTCGTCACCACCGACGGGGCCCACAGCACGCCGCGGAGCTGCTCGCGTACCTCCGGATGCAGCTCGGGCACCCGCAGGCCGGCCGCCTCGGCGGCGTCCGCGGCGATCACGCCGTGCCCACCGCCGTCGCTGACGATCGCCACCCGCGGACCGGCCGGCCGCCGTGGCTGGCTCAGCACAGCTAGTAGGTCGGCAAGCTCACGTGGGGTTCGGGCCCGATGCACGCCAACCTGCCGGCAGGCCGCCTCGACCACGTCCACCGGACTCGTCATCGCGCCGGTGTGGGATGCCGCGCTGCGCGCCGCAGCGGCGCTTCGGCCCACGGCCAGCACCACGACCGGCTTGCCGGCGGCGACCGCGGCACCGGCGGCCGCGGCGAAGCCCCGGCCGTCCAGGAAGTCCTCGGCGTATATCGCTATCGCCCGGGTCTGCTCGTGCGTGATGCAGTCCGCGACCAGGTCGGTCACCGTGAGGTCGGCCTGGTTGCCGAGCGAGACGAAGCGGGAGAACCCGAGGCCGCGCCGGGCCAGCAGCAGCTGAACCTCCAGTGCGAGGTTGCCGCTCTGGCTGAGCAATGCGACCGATCCGGGCTCGAACGCATCCGAGCTCAGATACAGCTCGGTGCTGTTGTCGACCATGCCTAGACAGTTGGGTCCGACCAGCAGCGCGCCGGCCGCGCGGATTCGAGCGGTGATCGCCTCCTGCCTGGCCAGCCCGACCGGCCCCGTCTCGCCGAGACCGGCGGTGATCCCGACGATCGCCTTCACGCCGCCGGCCAGCGCATCTTCGACCGCGCTCTCGAAGCCGGCCGCGGGCACTGCCAGCACGGCCAGGTCGATCGGGTCGCCGAGCTCGGCCAGGGACCGTGCGGCCGGCTGGCCGAGCACGCTACCGCCGCGCAGGTTGACCAGATGCACCGGGCGCCGGCTGGCACCGCGCAGCGCTTGCCGGGCAATTGCGTGCCCCCACTTGCTCGGGTCGTCGCTGGCGCCGACGACCGCGACCGAGCCGGGGTCGAACAGGACCGCTAAGTCCCGCACGGGCAATCCTTCCTGGCAACGTGCAACGTGCTCACTCGCCGACGGGTCCATGGCCGACCCCTCGACACAGTGCGCCGAACGATACCGGAAGTTGGTTCCGACCTGCGCATCTCGATCCGGTTCTGACCGGATGATGACGAGATAGCGACTTCGACCGACGGGAGCGGCAGGGTGAACCACGACGTGATCGTGCTCGGCGCCGGGTTGGCCGGCCTGTCCTGTGCCCGTGACCTCGCGCGCGGCGGCACCGACGTGCTCGTCGTGGAGGCGCGGAACCGGGTCGGCGGGCGGGTCGAGCAAACCGCGCTGCCAGACGGCCGACTGGTTCAGCTTGGCGGGGAGGTCGTCGGCCCGTTCCACACCGCGTACGGCGGCCTGGTGGCCGAGCTCGGGCTCACGCTGGTGCCGTCGTTCCCGCAGCTGCCCGGCGAGGAGACCTGGGTGCTGGCGGGGCAGACCATGGTCGGCGACGGGTACCCGTGGATGAGCGACGCGGACCGGGCGTCTTACCAGAAGGCGGAGGCCGAGTTCGCTGCGTTGACCGCGACGGTCGACCCGGAGGATCCCTGGTCACATCCGGACGCGGCGGTACTCGACCGGCTGTCGGTCGGCGACTGGTTGCGCTCGATCGGCGCCACCCCGAACGTCGTGCGCGCCCGCGACCTGTTCATGCTGGCGCTGGGCGCCGAGTCGGTGGAGCGCACGTCGCTGCTGTCCGACCTGCGTAAGGAGGCGGCAGCGGGAGCTCCCGGCTTCTACTCGTACGACGTGTGGGAATGCCAGCGCGTCTCGGAGGGCTCGGCCATGGTTGCGCTCCGGACGGCCGACGAGCTCGGCCCGCAGCGGATTCGGCTCGGCGCACCGATTCGCTCGGTCTCCATCGCCCCGACCGGTTGCACCGTGGTGCTCGGTACCGGCGAGACCCTGACCTCCGCAGCGGTGGTGAGCGCGGTCCCGGTGGGCCCGTTGCGCGACATCCAGCTCACCGGGGTGTCGACCGAGCGGCTTGCCTCGCTGGACCGGCAGCGGCATGCGCTCGCGGCCAAGGTGGTCTTCGCGTACCCCGACTCGTTCTGGGAGACCCAGGGGCAGAACGGCGACGTCTTCTTCGAAACCGCCGTGCTCGGCGGTACCTGGGTGCAGCAGTCCGGCATCATCTCGGCGCTCGTGCCGCCGGAGCGGCTGGCCGCATTCCTTACCACCTCGCCGCGGGTGCTGCAGGGCGAGTTGATCGAGGAGATGGCAGGCGCGCTCGGGCCGAAGGCGCGCACTCCACAGGAGGTGTACTTCCGCCGATGGGCCACCGACCCGTGGACGCGGGGGTACATCACCGGCTGGCGACCCGGTGACGTGCTGGCGGTCGGCCCGCTGCACGGCACGCACGAGCCGCCGTTCTACGTGTGCGGCTCGGACCAGTGGGTGTGCGGATACATGGAGGGCGCGGTTCGCACGGGCCGTGCCGCCGCAGCGGCCGCACTCGCCCACGGATAGCGGTCTCGTCTGGCGTCGGATCGGTGGGCACGAGATATTCAAGCGGCCCTAGGCGGCGAACGTGCCGGTCAGCGTGCCTTGGGCGATCGCGTGGTCGGCGATCGCGTGCTGCGCCGCGTCGAGACCGGATCCGACCTTCAGGCCGGTCCGGTCGGACAGCGCATACACCGTGAAGCGGTAGCGATGGATGCCGCTTGGCGGGCACGGCCCCATGTAGCTGGGGTTGCCGGCGCTGTTCTTGGCCTGGATCCCGCTCGGCGGCGCCTCGCCCTCCCCCAGCGACGTCGTGGTCGGGGCGATATCGACCACGACCCAGTGCGTGAACGTGCCGCG
>DATFRM010000095.1:0-2377 GCA_035263265.1 Actinomycetes bacterium | reverse complement strand
CACCGCCGGCGGTCGTCTCGCTCAACCTGGCCGAGCCGGTGACCGCGGCGACGCTGGGCGTTGTGGTGCTCGGTGAGCAGCTGACCCTGGTCGGCGCGGTGGGTGCGCTACTCGTCCTCGTGGGCATTGTGCTCGTCGGGCTGGCCGTCACCGCGGGTGATGCAAACCGGGTTCCGCCCGGCAAATCGGGTGCAAGCACGACCACCAGGGCGGTTCCTAGGCCAGACTGACCGAATGGACTTGCCCGTGCCGTCGCCGCAGGATGCCTCACCGGGCTTTCGCTCCGGCTTCGCCTGCCTGGTCGGGCGGCCCAACACGGGCAAGTCCACGCTGACGAACGCGCTGGTCGGCACGAAGGTCGCGATCACCTCGGGACGGCCGCAGACCACTCGGCACACGATCCGCGGCATCGTGGCCCGACCCGACGGTCAACTGGTCCTGATCGATACGCCCGGCCTGCACCGACCGCGCACGCTGCTCGGCCAGCGGCTCAACGACCTGGTGCGCACCACCTGGGCCGAGGTGGACGTGGTTGTGCTTTGTCTGCCGGCGAACGAGAAGATCGGTACCGGCGACCGCTACATCGCGGCGGAGTTGGCGCAGCTTGAGCGCACGCCGGTGGTCGCCGCCGTCACGAAGACGGACCTGGTCAGCCCGACCGAGGTAGCCGCGCAGCTGATCGCGGCCGGGCAACTCGGCGAGGGAGCCGAGCTGGACCTCGCCGAGATCGTGCCTGTCTCCGCGGTTGACGGAGGCCAGGTTGACCTGCTTGCCGATCTGTTGCTGCAACGGCTCCCGGAAGGCCCGCCGCTGTATCCGGACGGCGAGCTCACCGATGAGCCCGCACAGATCATGGTGGCCGAGCTGATCCGGGAGGCGGCGCTCGAGGGTGTGCACGAGGAACTCCCGCACTCGATCGCGGTCGTGGTACAGGAGATGGGGTTGCGCCCGGACCGGCCACAACGCCGTCCGCTGCTGGACATCCACGCGACCGTCTACGTGGAGCGGCCATCGCAGAAGGCGATCGTGATCGGGGTGGGCGGGTCCCGGCTGCGGGAGATCGGCACCGAATCCCGGCGGCACATCGAGGCGCTACTCGGCACGCCGGTCTACCTCGACCTGCACGTCACCGTCGCCAAGGACTGGCAGCGCGACCCGCGGCAGCTGCGCAAGCTCGGCTTCTAGTCCCCCATCACCGTACGGCGGCCGTCCAGGTCGGCCACACCTCGGCGGCTGTGCAACCCAGCGCGACGTTGACCCGGATCATCGGGGTGTTGGTGGCGTCGTTCCAGGTCTCGATCTGAGTCAGGTCCGGCTCCGCGGCGGCCAGCCAGCGGACCATCTCCGCCTTCATCCGCAACCCGAGCCGGTGCCCGCGATGGGCGGCGAGCACTGTGGTGTCGTCCTGCTCGGCACGGCCGCCGCCGAAGACGAGGACCCGGGTCATCCCGGCGAGCTCACCGGTGCCGTCGGCCCGGGCGCAGAGGACGTACTCGCGGATGCCGAGCCTCGCGGCATGTTCGGCCCCTTCGCGGACTTGCGCGGGAACCGGCGTGGTCGGCGTGAAGTCCAGCGCGTCGGTGCTGGGCGAGTCCATCATCCCGGCCTCTACCAGTGCGAACGCCTCCAGGTGCTCATCGGGGCACCGGCCGACCCAGCGGACCAGCGAATAATCCGGTGACTGGGCGCCGGCCACGACCGCGATCGCGTCGCGGGTAGCGGCCTCCACCTGCTCGAACCGGTAGACGTAGCGCAGCTTGTGCTGGGCCTCGGACGCCCTGACCGCGGTCGCGAACGCCTGCGCAGCCGCCGAGTCCGGCGCGCTGAAGTTGACCGTTCGCCTCCCGCCCGCATGCAGCCGCTCCACGGCTCGGCGGAACAGCTCCCGGCCCACTCCGCGGCGGCGCAGGTCGGGCCGCACGAATAGCACCGACCAGCTCATGTGCGCGTTCTCGCCGCCGGGTAACGCCATCCGTACCGCACCGGCGAACCCGCCTCTGTGGGGCACTACCAGCGTCTGGACTCGCCATGCCGGGGAGTCCTGCAGCGGCCAGGTCAGCTCGGTTCGACCGGGTGGGATGTCGTCCGGGAGATCGTGGGCCCTGACCGCCTGCCACAACGCGTGCCAGGCGGTCAGGTCCGACTCGGACGCCGGGTCAAGCAGGCGAACCGTCATCTGCCCTCCCCAAGGTGTGGGAGTTGGGTTTGTCGGGAGCGCGCTCACCGGCCCAGGTAGGCGCACCGGTGGGCCGGCCGCCACTGGGTTTCCGCCCGGTCCCGCTCAGCCGGGTTCGGCGATGCAGGCGGTCGCGATGCGCTGGAAGCCCACCCGTTCGTAGATCCTCGCCACGTCGTCCGATCCGGCGGACAGGAACAC
>DATFRM010000094.1:0-2382 GCA_035263265.1 Actinomycetes bacterium | reverse complement strand
ATTCCGTGCTCGGTCTTCCAGGGGTACTTGCGCGAGCCGAAATGGGTCAAGCGGTTCACCCAGCAGGGCCGGCCCGGTGCCTATCTAAGGATCCCGGTCGAAGGCGAGCTCGCCGCCGGTGACCCGGTCGAGATCGTGTGCCGACCGGACCATGACGTGCGCCTCGGCGAGGTGTTTCGGGCCCTGACCGGTGATCGGGAGTTGGTGCCGAAGCTGCTGCTCGCCCCGGAGCTTCCGGATGACGCCCGCGCCTACGCTAAGAAGGTCCTCGCCAGCACGCCGTGGCGGGACGCGGAGCCCGGGTAGCGCTTCCCGGCAGGCGAGATCTTCCCACTGCGGCGACCTGTCCGTAACATGCGGGCACCGCAGGCAACACAGCAGGAGAGTGCGCCGTGCCTCAGGACAACACGCTGGTAATCACCCGTGCGCCCTCGGTGGCGCGGTTGTTCGTCGACCGCGTTGCGGCGACCCCCGATCGGGAGGCGTTCCGCCGCCCGGTCGGTGAGGGTTGGGCCTCGATGACGTGGCGGGAGACCGGCGAGCAGGTCAAGGAATGGGCGGCCGGTCTGCTCGCGCTGGGCATCCAGCCGGAGGAGCGGGTCGCCATCATCTCGAATACCCGAGTGGACTGGATTCTGGCCGACTGCGCGGTCATGTGCGCCGGAGCCGCGACCACAACCGTCTACCCGACCACGCCGGCGCCCGATGTGGCCTACATCGTGCGTGACTCCGGCTCGAAGATCGCTTTCGCCGAGGATGACGAGCAGGTGGCGAAGCTGCGCGAACATCAGGCCGAGCTACCGGAGCTGGGCAAGGTCATCACGTTCGACGGCAACCCCGACGGCGACTGGGTCATCGGAGTCGACGCGCTGGCCAAGCTCGGTCGAGGGTTGCTCGAGGTCAACCCGACCGCGGTCGACGACGCGATCGCGGCGGTAGGTCCGCAAAGCCTGGCGACACTCATCTACACCTCCGGCACCACCGGCCGGCCCAAGGGTGTGCGGCTGACCCACGACTGCTGGACCTACGAGGGTGCCGCGATCCAGCAGCTGGACATGCTGCACGAGGACGACGTGCAGTACCTGTGGCTGCCGCTGTCCCACTCGTTCGGCAAGGTGCTCGAGGCGGCTCAGCTGGCGATCGGGTTCAGCTCCGCGGTAGACGGTCGGATCCCGAAGCTGATCGAGAATCTCGCCATCGTGAAGCCGACGTTCATGGCCGCCGCGCCGCGCATCTTCGAGAAGGTGCACGCCCGGGTCGTGACGACCGTCGAGGAAGAGGGCGGCGTCAAGCTGACCATCTTCAACTGGGCGGTTGGTGTCGGTAAGCAGGTCTCCGCGCTCGAGCAGCAAGGACGCCGCGCAGGCGGCATGCTCGCGGCCAAGCACCGGGTCGCCGACAAGCTCGTATTCGCCAAGCTCAGGGACCGCTTCGGCGGCAACCTGCGGTTCCTGATCTCCGGCAGTGCGCCACTGTCAAGGGACATCGCCGAGTGGTTCCACGGCGCCGGCATTGTGATCGCCGAGGGCTACGGATTGACCGAGACCTCGGCCGGAACGTTCGTGAACCGGCCACCGAAGGTGAAGTTCGGCACAGTCGGCCCGCCGATGCCAGGAACCGAGGTTCGGATCGCCGAGGGCGGCGAGGTGCTGTTGCGCGGTCCCGGCAACATGCGCGGATACCACAACATGCCGGAGGAGACCGCCGCGACGCTGGACGCGGACGGCTGGCTGCACACCGGCGACATCGGCGAGCTCGACGAGGACGGTTTCCTGCGGATCACCGACCGGAAGAAGGACCTGATCAAGACATCCGGCGGCAAGTACGTGGCACCGCAGAACATCGAGACCCAGTTCAAGGCGGTCTGCCCGTACGTCAGCCACATGGTCGTGCACGGCGACGGCCGCAACTACTGCACGGCGCTGATCGCCGTGGACCCGGAGGCGATCGTGCCGTGGGCCGAGCAGCACGGGCTGGCCGATCTTGGCTACGCCGAGCTGGTCGGCCGTCCGGAGCTGCGCGAGATGTTGGCGCAGCACGTCAAGGAGCTCAACGAGGGCCTGCCGCGCTGGGAAACCATCAAGGAGTTCGCGGTTCTGCCGGCCGACCTCACCATCGAGGCCGGTGAGCTGACGCCGAGCCTGAAGATGAAGCGCCGGGTGGTCGAGCAGAAGTACCGGCAACTGCTCGATGGCATGTACGCCGGGGTGCGCTGACCGCTGGTTCGCGACCGCCGTCCCCGCTCCAGCGCGGGGGACAATAGCCGCATGCCCGCTGCGCTACCCGATGGTGATCCGGCGCCCCTGACCGGCGAACTGCCGCCGCAGGCCCGCGCCCAGGTCGGCGAGCAGCCGTTCGGGATCTACGTGCATGTCCCGTACT
>DATFRM010000093.1:0-9779 GCA_035263265.1 Actinomycetes bacterium | reverse complement strand
CCCGGCGCGAATTGTGGGTCGGCGTTGTCGAACACTACGAAGCTGTGCTCAAATGACCCGCTGACACGCCTGCGCCGATTCGCCTTAGGGGCCATTATTGGACCCACGGATTTCGGCGCCTGCCGGGTCGAGGCGAGAGTAGCGAGGGCTAGTGCAGAGACGTTCCACGACGCCGCGCCGCGGGTCTCACCCGGTTCCTGCGTCGTTCACTACGCACCGTGATCTACCGACTACACTCGGTGGTGAGGGCGGCGGCCAGGATCCACCCTACTTACCGCCGGATGGTCCGCCGACCCAATCCTCGGTTCGGGCCGGTCCCAGGTGGGCCCTGCGCAACTGGCGAGTGCGCAGCCGGCTGATCGCGTTGATCCTGGTGCCCACCCTGGCTGCCGTGGGACTGGCTGGCTTCCGGGTATTTTCGTCACTCCAAAACGCCGAGGACTATGCGCGCACCTACGAGTTGGCGCTGATCGGCGAGAAGGTCGCCGACCTCACCGGGAAGCTCGAGGAGGAGCGCGACGAGACCGCGCGCTACTTGGCCGGTAACAAGGTGTCGTCCGATGTCGCGATCGTCGAGGCCCAGAGCGACCGCGTCGACGAGGCGGTTCGGCAATACCGCCAACAGGCCGCCAACTTCGCCCAGACCTTCGAGGACGACGAGATCAAGGAGCAGCTCGACCGCATCGATGGCCAGCTCGAGCGGATCCCGCAGATTCGCGAGGCGATGGAGACCACCAAGGTCGACCAGAGCACGATCAACGAGGACTACACCGAGGTTCTTGACGAGCTGCTCGAGCTCGATAAGCACCTCGGCACCGGGATCCGCGATGCGGGGATCATCGGTGGGGCCCGCGCCCTGGACGCGCTCGGCCGGCTCAAGGAAGCTGTTGCCGCTGAACGCGGTCTCATCTTCGGCGTGCTCAGCATGGGCAGCTGGACCGACGAGGACCGGGAGCGGTTCCACCAGACCGACGCGAACCGCAACGCCGCGATGGCCGACCTGATGCGGGCGATGAGCCCGGAGCAGGCACAGCTGTGGAACGAGTTCGTGTCCGGTCCGGACGTGGACGAGGTCGCACTGATGCGCGACCAGATCTTCTCCACGCCAGGCGACCTGAGCCAGTTCGGCCCCGACATCTGGTTCCAGGACTCCAAGGATGAGCTGGACCTGATGCGCGCGGTGGAGGCCCAGATCAGCCGCCAGCTGCTGGACCGGACGAACGAGCGCCAGCAGTCGGCGCAGCGCGATGCTCTGATCGACACGCTGGTCGTGTTCGGCGTGCTCGGCCTGGCCTTCATCGGCATTTCGGTGATCGGCCGCTCGATGACCCGCCCGCTGCGGACGCTGCGGACCACTGCGATGGAGGTGGCGGAGTCCCGGCTGCCGATGATCGTCCGCAAGCTGCAGGAGTCGGACGCCAGCACGCTCGCGCCGGACATCGAGCCGGTCGACGTCCGCTCCGTCGACGAGATCGGCGAGGTGGCCCGCTCGTTCGACGCGGTGCACAGCCAGGCGGTGAACCTCGCGGTCGAGCAGTCCCAGCTGCGGTCCAACGTGAACGCGATGTTCGTCAACCTGTCCCGGCGATCGCAGAGCCTGGTCGAGCGCCAGCTGCGGCTGATCGAGCGGTTGGAGAACTCCGAGCAGGATCCGGATCAGCTCGCGAACCTGTTCAAGCTCGACCACCTGGCCACCCGTATGCGCCGAAACGGGGAGAACCTGCTCGTTCTGGCTGGCGAGGAGCCGGAGCGGCGGTGGAGCCAAGCGGTGCCGCTGGTCGACGTGATCCGAGCCGCGATCTCCGAGGTCGAGCAGTACGAGCGGATCGAGCTGTCCCCATTGCCGGACGTCGAGGTGTCCGGCCGGGCCGTCAACGACGCGGTGCACCTGTTGTCCGAGCTGCTGGAGAACGCGACCGCGTTCTCGTCCGGCGAGACCCGGGTTCAGGTCAGTGGCCACATGCTCGGCGGTGGCGGGGTCATGGTCGAGGTCGAGGACGCGGGCATCGGTATGGATCCGCTCGAGCTCGACGCCGCGAACGACCGGTTGACCAACCCACCGGTGATCGACGTGTCGGTGTCCCGCCGGATGGGCTTGTTCGTGGTGGGCCGGCTGTCCCATCGGCACGGCATCCGAGTTCGGCTGCGGGCCTCAAGCGGCGGTGGGATCGCCGCGCTGGTGGCATTGCCGCCGGATCTGCTGTCCCGCGATACCGAAGCGCTGGTCGGCGCTCCGGCCCCACAGGCGCTGCCGGTCGGCGCCACGCCTACCCCGCCGCAGGGGTTGGTACGGCCACTTCCACCCGGGCAGATCGGACCATCCGGCCTGCCGACCCGACAGCCCGGCGCGAACGGCGTGTTGACCGGAGCCAGCGCGGACCCCAGTGCACCGTTGCCGCGGCGCCCGGTCCCGACATCGCCGGCTGGGTCGCCGAGCACGCCGCCTTCCGGTGGGCTGCCGGGGCCGCTGACTCCGGTCGCCGGGTTCGCCGCGCTCGGCGCCGCCGGCTCACAGCAGTCGGTACCGCCGCACGGATTCGCGCCGCCACCACTGGAATCGCGCGCGAACGGCCCCGGTGCGCCCGCGCAGGACGGTCCGCCGGCCGCAGCCGCGATGCCCGGCGGTCGGCCGTTGGTCCCACCTCGACCGGGGATCGGCCCGCAGCCAGGAGTTCCCGGCAGCGGCGCGCCGCCGATGGGGCCAGGTGCCGGCGCACCGATGCTTCCGGGCATCGGCCGGCCGCTCGTGCCAGGTACCGGCACCCCGCCAGGGGGATCCGATGAGCCGGCCGGACCGCCCAGCGGTCCGAGCACCGGGAGACAGCCACTCGTTCCTGGTAGTGGCGAGCAGCCAGCGGCGCCTGGCAGCGGCGAGCAGCGAGTTGTTCCGGGCACCGGCGAGCAGCAGATTGTCCCGCGTACCGGCGAACAGCCGACCGTTCCGACGGCCGATGGCCTCAACGTGCCGACCGCGGCGTCGGTCTCCCGGCAGGCCGACGTCCTCGATCCGACGGCGCCGATGTCCTACGCCGACCGCGACGCCGAACCGATCTTCGCCGAGATCCAGTCCGAGTGGTTCAAGCACCGCAGCCGGCCGGCGGTAGCCGCGCCGATGGCGGACTTCGCGGATTCCGAGGGGACGCCGCCACGGCCGGCGGCAGCTGCCACATCGCCCGAGCCGGCTGAGCCGGAGCGGCGCTTCCGGCCCGGTGACGTTACCCCGCCACCACCGGGTGGGCTAGGGGCACCGGCGCCTGCCGCCCCGTCGGCGCCTGCCGCCCGGCCGGCGCCCGCTGCCCGGCCGGCAGCCCCGGCGCCTGCGGCTCCCGAACCGGCCGCGGTTCCCGCGCCCGCCGCGGTTCCGGCTCAGGCATCGGCCCAGTCGTCGGCGTCGGCACCGGGCGAGGTCATGGCTGAAGAGAACTGGGTGTCACCCGGCGACGAGGGCTGGCGGGCCGCGGAAGTGGTACGAAACCCGAGCGTGTCCGGCTACACGTCGTCCGGTCTGCCTAGGCGGGTGCCGAAGTCGAACCTGGTGCCTGGCGCCGCGCTATCCAGTGGTCAGGAAGGCGGTGGGCGGCACGCCCGATCGGCCGACGAGGTGCGCGGGCGGCTGGCCAGCCTCGCTGCCGGAACCCGGCGTGGCCGGGATGAAAGTCGGGAGCTTTCCGAGGAGGACCAGTCGACTGGCAGAATTCCGGTCGTGGGCACGCCCACCGGAGGCAACACGACTGACGCAACGCGGCCGGGATCCGATGATCCCGCCGATGGACAGGAGAACGGGTGACCACCGACCTCAGTCAGGCCGCACAGAACCTGAACTGGCTGATCACTAACTTCGCCGACCAGGTGCCCGGCGTCGCGCACACCGTGGTGGTGTCCGCCGACGGTCTCCTGCTTGCGGTGTCGCAGGGCTTCCCGAGGGACCGGGCCGACCAGCTCGCCGCGGTCGCCTCAGGGCTGCTCAGCCTCACCCAAGGGGCGTCGCGCGTGTTCGAAGGTGGCCAGGTCACCCAGACAGTCGTCGAGATGGAGCGCGGGTTTCTGCTCGTGATGGCCATCAGTGACGGTTCCATCCTCGCGGTGCTGTCGGCACCCGACTCGGACCTCGGTCTGGTCGGGTACGAGATGGCACTGCTCGTCGAGCGCGCCGGGCGCGTGCTCACACCTGCACTCCGCGCGGAGCTACAGAGTGCACTACCGCGCTGAACTCGGGGGTGTCCCTGGTGACTACAAGCGAAGAAGAAGTACCGGGGGCACTGGTCAGGCCGTATGCCGTGACCAGGGGTCGTACTCGACCGCGCTATCAGTTCGCCATCGAGGCGTTGGTGTCGACCACGGACTTCGGCTCGCATTCGCAACAGCGGGGTACGCCTGAGGTTCAGACGATCATCGAACTATGCCGGGAGATCCGATCGGTGGCTGAGATTGCGGCGCACTTGCGGGTGCCGCTCGGGGTGGCCCGGGTTCTGGTCGGTGACATGGCGGACGACGGGTTGGTACGCGTGCATCAGCCCGGACATGAAGATGGGCAGCCCGACCTGACGCTGCTCGAAAGGGTGCTCAGTGGACTTCGCAGGCTCTAGTACGGCCGCGCGGCCGCTACCGAACGCCGCGACGACGACCTCGGTCAAGATTGTCGTCGCCGGAGGTTTCGGCGTCGGCAAGACGACGTTCGTCGGCTCGGTCTCTGAGATCGCCCCGCTGACGACCGAAGCGGTCATGACGTCGGCAAGCGAGCCACTGGACGACCTGACACAGACACCGGGCAAGACGACTACGACGGTAGCGATGGACTTCGGCCGGGTTTCACTGGACAGCGACCTGCTGCTCTACCTGTTCGGCACGCCTGGTCAGTACCGGTTCTGGTTCATGTGGGACGACCTGGTCCGCGGCGCGATCGGCGCGGTCGTGCTGGCCGACACCCGCCGGCTGTCCGACTGCTTCCCGGCGATCGACTACTTCGAGGAGCGCCGGCTGCCGTTCATCGTGGCGGTGAACAGGTTCGACGGCATGCTGACCCACGCGGTCGACGATGTCCGGGACGCGCTCACCGTGAACCCGAACGTGCCGGTGGTCACCTGTGACGCGCGCGAGCGGCTGTCCACCAAGCAGACGCTGATCTCGCTGGTCGAGCACGCGATGGCGATGCGCAGGGCCGCCACCACTTACTGATCATCCGTCTGGTCTTCGCCAGGGCCGCGGTCGTCGGGCCGCGGGCTACGACCCAGTCGTTACAGCGCGGCGAACGCTTCCTCGAGAATCCCCAGGCCCTCGTCGAGCAGGTGCTCGGGCATGACCAATGGCGGCAGCAGCCGCAGCACGTTTCCGAACGTCCCGCAGGTGAGCACAACAACGCCGTTGGCGTGGCAGTGCCGGGCTATCGCCTGCGCCGCCTCCGGCGCCGGAGTCTTCGACTCCCGGTCGGTCACCAACTCCATCGCGACCATCGCGCCCCGGCCCCGCACGTCACCGATGACCGGGAACTTCTCGGCCAGCGCGGTCAGCCGTCCGGTCAGCACCGGGCCCATCGTCGCGGCCCGGGCCGGCAGGCCATCCTGCTCCAGGGTCCGGATCGCGGCCAGCGCGGCCGCACAGGCCACCGGGTTTCCGCCGTACGTGCCACCGAGACCACCGACGTGGGGCGCATCCATGATCTCGGTGCGCCCTGTCACCCCGGCCAAGGGCAGCCCGCCTGCGACGCCCTTGGCCGTGGTGATCAGGTCCGGTACGACGCCCTCGTGCGAGCACGCGAACATCGCACCCGTGCGGCCGAAGCCGGTCTGGATCTCGTCGGCGATGAACACGATTCCGTTGGCGCGGCTGTAGTCGGCGAGCCGGGCCAGGAAACCCGGAGCCGGCACGACGAAACCGCCCTCGCCCTGAATCGGTTCGGTCACGATGCACGCCACGTTGCCGGCACCGACCTGCGCGTCGATCAACCTGATAGCGCGCTCGGCCGCGGCCTCGCCGGTCATGTCCGCCGGATCGCGGAACGGGTAGGAGGTCGGCACCCGGTATACCTCGGGTGCGAACGGTCCGAAGCCGTTCTTGTACGGCATGTTCTTCGCGGTTAGCGCCATGGTGAGGTTGGTGCGACCGTGGTAACCGTGTTCGAACGCGATCACCGCGGACCGGTGAGTGTACGAGCGGGCGATCTTGACCGCGTTCTCCACCGCTTCGGCGCCGGAGTTGAACAGCGCCGAACGCTTCTCGTGATCGCCGGGGGTGATCCGGTTGAGTTCCTCGCAGACGGCGACATATCCCTCGTACGGCGTCACCATGAAGCACGTGTGGGTGAACTCGCCGACCTGCTGCCGAACCGCCTCGACCACCGCGGGTGCGCTGTTGCCAACGTTGACCACCGCGATGCCGGCTCCGAAGTCGATCAGCGAGTTGCCATCGACGTCGACCAGCACACCGCCGCCGCCGTGGGTGATGAAGACTGGCAGCATGACGCTCACCCCGCGGGCGACCGCGTCTTGGCGGCGAGCGAGCAAGGCCTGCGACCGCGGGCCGGGGATCGCGGTGACCAGGCGGCGCTCCTGCGGAAGCCCCGTTCCTGGACCCGCATCGGTCCCGGACTCGGTGTGGTCGATCATGCCATCCTCACAGTTTCTCGATAGCGGATGAAACGATAGCGATCGTAATCATCAGTGGGAAGCCCAAATGACGACGAAATCCGTAGCGCCGATGTGTAACGGCCGCAATCGGTAGGGAGTTGCAGATGACCGACATACGACCGTTCTGGCTGGCCGGCCGCGCGGAGACCGGCGAAGACGAGCTCGAGGTCACCCACCCATTCGACGGCCGGCCGGTTGCCCGGGTCGCGGTACCGACCGACAAGCAAGTCGAGCAGGCGGTCGCCGCCGCCGACGAGGTGCGTGGCACCGCCGCTGCGCTACCGATCGCGGTACGCGCGGAGGCCCTCGCGCACGCCTCCCGCCGGCTGGCCGAGCGGGCCGAGGAGATCGCGACGCTGATCACCGCGGAGAACGGCAAGCCGATCCGCTGGGCACGGCTGGAGACCGCCCGCGCGGTGTCGACGTTCCGATGGGCGGCTGAGGAGGCCAGGCGGTGGAGCGGCCAGGTACAGCGGCTTGACACCGACATCGCCGCCAAGGGTCGGCTGGCGTTGGTGCGGCGGGTTCCGCGCGGTCCGGTACTGGGCATCTCTCCGTTCAACTTCCCGCTGAATCTGGTCGCACACAAGGTCGCGCCCGCGGTTGCGGTGGGCGCTCCGATCGTGGTCAAGCCGGCGCCCGCGACTCCGCTGTCCGCGCTGTTACTCGGCGAGATCCTGGCCGAGACCGAGCTGCCGGGCGGCATGGTCTCGGTGCTGCCCATGCCAAACGAGCGGGCCGGTTTGCTGGTGACCGACCCGCGGCTGCCGGTGGTCTCGTTCACCGGTTCGGGGCAGGTCGGCTGGTCGCTCAGGGAGGCGGTGCCGGACAAGTACGTCACGCTCGAACTGGGCGGCAACGCCGCGGTGCTGGTGTGCGCTGACTACGCGGCTGAGAGCGATCTGGACTGGGCGGCGACCCGGATCGCGATGTTCTCGAACTACCAGGCCGGCCAGTCCTGCATCGCCGTGCAGCGCGTCTACGCCGACTCCGCGCTCTACCCGGACTTCGTCGAGCGACTGGTTGCCAAGGTGGCCGCGCAGGTGGACGGCGACCCGAGCCACGACGCCACCGAGGTCGGACCGATGATCAGCGAGGACGCGGCCAAGCGGGTCGAGAGCTGGGTGGCCGAGGCGGTGTCGGCCGGGGCTCGGGTGCTGACCGGGGGCACCCGGTCGGGCGCCTCGTATGCGCCGACCGTCGTCGCCGACGTGCCGCCGGGTTCGAAGCTCAACCGCGAGGAGGTGTTCGGGCCGGTGCTCACGGTGGCCCCGGTGACCGGGACTCAGGCCGGACTGGCCGCGGTGAACGACTCGCAGTACGGGCTGCAGGCCGGCGTGTTCACCCACGACCTGCGTACCGCGTTCCTGGCCCACCGGGAGCTCGAAGTCGGCGGCGTCATCGTCGGTGACGTTCCGTCCTACCGCGCCGACCAGATGCCCTACGGCGGCGCCAAGGCCTCCGGCGTCGGGCGGGAGGGGTTGCACTCAGCCATGGAGGACCTGACCTACGAGCGGGTCATGGTTCTGACCGGCCTTGACCTCTAGCGCGCGCCGTAGGCGCTGCGCTTTCCCGATCATTACTGCCGCTCTGCGCAGACAAAACGCCCCAAACTGGGTGATCAATTGTGCAGAACGGCAGTAATGATTGGGAAGGCTGCGGTCGGCCGGGCGGGTCAGGGGGCGCGGTAGGCGGCGCCGAGGCCGAACGTGCCGGCCAGGTCGGCCATCTGCCGCTCGAACATGGCCGAGCTGTCATCCAGGGCAAAGTGCAGGTGACCGAACACTTCCATGGTCACCGAGCCGTAGAGCCGGGTCCACGCATCTAGATAGACCAGAACCGCCTCTGGCGGCAGCACCGAGCCCATCTCCACGGCGCAGCGCTTGAGCTCCTCCTTGAGCGTTGGGTCGATGCTGTCCGGATCCGGTACCGGGAAGCCCTGTTCGTTCCACAACCGGACGACCAGCTCCAGGTACACCGCACCGAACCGCCAGCCGGCCTCGTGGACCGGCCCTTCGGGCACGTGGGTCAGGTCGGCGACCGGGTTAGCGAATACCAGACCGAACTCCTGCCGGTGGTCGAGCGCCCAACGGCGCAGTGCCCGGCACGCCGCCATCATCTGACCCGGCAGGTTGTCGTCCGGTACCTGGTCCCGCGCCGTGCGGATGTACTCGGTGAGCTCGTCGTAGAAGTCCGCGACCAGGGCGAGGATCAGCTCTTCACGGCTGTCGAAGTAGCGGTAGAGCGCCGGCGCGGTGAGGTCCACCTCGCGCGCGATCGCCCGCAGTGTCAGCGCCTCGATCCCATCGGTGACCAGCATCGATCGTGCCGCGTCCTTGATCTCCCGGACGGTGGCATCCCTGATTCGCTCGCGCCTCGTGGCCGTCCCTGCCGACTTCATCTCGTGAAACCCCTTGACTCTGGTGAACACTACATACAAAGTAAACAGTGTTCACCAACGCGAATGCTAGTCACATCGTACGACGTGGAGACGGAGAAGGTCACGATGTTCGAGGCGCTTGGTTATCAGATCTTCCGCTGGCGGCGCTGGGTGCTCGCGCTGGCCGGCGTGTTCGTCGCTGTCGCGATGCTCTGGGGCACTGGCGTGTTCGGGGCGCTCGCCGACGGTGGGTTCGACGATCCGGCCAGTGATTCGGTCCGGGCCGACAAGCTGATCGCCGACACCACCGACGGGCCGCGCGCCGACGTCGTTGCGATTTACCGCAACCCGACCGGCTCGGTCGACGACCCGGCCTTCCGCAGCTCGGTCGAGTCGGTGCTGGCCGGACTGCCGCGCGACGAGGTAGTCAGTACGGCGACCTACTGGCAGACCCATTCGCCGGCGATGGTCTCCACTGACCGGCAGGCGACGTATGCGGTTCTCGAGTTGGCGGGCGCGGACGCCCCGGCTCGGGCTAAGACGTACGAGGCGATCCAGGACGACCTCGCCGCGCCCGGATTGGACGTCCAGGTGGCCGGCTCCGCTGCGATCTTCGATGAGATCAACACCACCGTTCGGGAGGACATCGCCAGGGCCGAGAGCCTCTCGATGCCGATCCTGCTGGTGCTGCTCGTGGTCATCTTCGGCAGCCTGGCCGCGGCATCGCTGCCGCTGGCCATCGGGGCCATCGCCGTGCTCGGGGCGTTCACGATGCT
>DATFRM010000092.1:0-29178 GCA_035263265.1 Actinomycetes bacterium | reverse complement strand
AGATGGGTCGGCTTGACCAGCAGGCGGGTCAGCGAATTGTGGATGCCCCCGCGCCGGCCGGACGTGGTCGCGATCGGCACGTCCACGACCCGCTCCTGCGCGTGGTACATGTACACGGTCCCTTCCGGCATCTTGTGGCTGACCACGGCCCGGGCCACCACCACGCCGTTGCGGTTGACCGCCTCCACCCAGTCGTTGTCGTGCACGCCGATCTTCGCCGCGTCCGGTTCGCTCATCCAGATCGTGGGGCCGCCCCGGGACAGCGTCAGCATCAGCAGGTTGTCCTGGTATTCGGAGTGGATCGACCACTTCGAGTGCGGGGTGAGGTAGCGCACGGTCAGGCCCAGCTCACCGGTGGAGGTGAGTTCGGGCTCCCCGAACAGCCGGTGCATGTCCAGCGGTGGTCGGAAGATCGGCATCGCCTCGCCCAGCTCGTGCATCCAGTCGTGGTCGAGGAACAGGTGCTGCCGCCCGGTCAGCGTGTGCCACGGCTTGCTTCGCTCGACGTTGATCGTGAACGGCGAGTAGCGGCGGCCACCGTGCTCGCTGCCCGACCACTCCGGGCTGGTGATCACTGGTACCGGGCGGGCCTGGGTGTCGGCGAACCGGATGTGCTTGCCGGCATGCTCGGCGGCGAGATCGGCCACGCCGTGGCCGGTGCGCCGCTCAAGGGCCTGGAACCCGGCCACCGCGACCCGTCCATTCGTGGTGCCGGACAGGGTCAGGATCGCCTCGCACGCGTGCCGGTCGGTGCCTAGCGCCGGCCGGCCGTCGGCCACCCCACCGTGGACGGTGCCGTTGGCCGCCCGCAGGAAGTCGATCTCCGGCTCCACCTCGACGGTGATGCCCTTGGTCGTGGCGCCGAGCCGGTCCAGCAGCGGCCCGAGCGCGGCCATCTTGTCCGCCACCGCGCCGAAGTCGCGCTCGACCACGACCAGCCTGGGCATCGTCACCCCTGGTATCGCGTCGCACTCGCTGCGGGTCCAGTCCCGCACGGCGCCGCCCGGGTTTGCCAGTTCGTCCGGCGTGTCGTGGGTGAGCGGTACCCCCACGATGTCGTGGCGGGTGCCGAGGTGGGTGGCCGCGAGGCCGGAGAACGCGCGGGCGATGGCGTGGAAGGCATCGAAGTCGGTGCGGGTCTGCCACGGCGGCGCGATCGCCGGGCTGAACGCGTGCACGAACGGGTGCATGTCAGTGCTCGACAGGTCGTGCTTCTCGTACCAGGTGGCGGCCGGCAGCACCACGTCGGAGAACAGCGTCGTCGAGGTCATCCGGAAGTCGAGCGAGAGCAGCAGGTCGAGCTTGCCCTCGGGCGCTTGGTCGTGCCAGCGCACCTGCGCCGGGCGGTGCTCGGGCGGTGTCTCGGTCGCGCGCAGCGCGGAGTCGGTGCCGAGCAGGTGCCGCAGGAAGTACTCGTTGCCCTTGGCCGAGGAGCCGAGCAGGTTGGCCCGCCAGACGGTCAGCACCCTAGGCCAGTTCGCCGGCGCATCCGGGTCCTGGCCCGCGAACCCGAGCCGGCCCTCGCGCAGCGCCGTGACAACCGCGCCGGCCGGGTCGTTCGGATCGGCCGCCAGAGCCTCGTCGGCCACCTCCATCGGGTTGCGGTCGAACGTCGGCATCGTCGGCATCCAGCCGAGCCGGGCCGACGTGGCCAGCAGGTCGGCGGTGTGGGCGCCGGTGAACGCGCCGCTGCCCAGCGGGGAGGCCAGCGCTCCGGCGTCGTAACCGTCGTAGCGCCACTGGTCGGTGTGTAGGTACCAGTAGGCGGTGCCGATCATCTGCCGGGGTGGGCGCGACCAGTCCAGCCCGAACGCGAGCTGGGACCACCCGGTGACCGGTCGGCATTTCTCCTGGCCGACATAGTGCGCCCAGCCGCCGCCGTTGATGCCCTGGCAACCGGTGAGTGTGGTGAGCGCGAGCATCGCCCGGTAGGTCGTGTCGGAGTGGAACCAGTGATTCGTGCCGGCGCCCATCAGGATCATCGAGCGTCCACCGGAACGGTCGGCGTTGTCGGCGAACTCCCGGGCGATCCGGGCGCACTGGGCCGCCGGCACGCCGGTGATCGATTCCTGCCAGGCCGGGGTGTAGGGCTGCGCGTCGTCGTCATACGAGGCGGGCCAGTGGCCGGGCAGCCCGGCGCGGCCGACGCCGTACTGGGCCAGGAGCAGGTCGTAGACGGTCGTCACCGCGCGGCCGGCGATCTTGCGCGCCGGTACGCCGCGGTGCAGCACGTCCGGGGGGTCGGTGTCGAAGCGGGGCAGCCGTACCTCAACGGCCTCGATCGCTGCATCCCCGGTCGGGAAGCCGAGCGCCGGCTGGATCTCACCGAGATCGAGGTTCCACCGCCCGGCTCCGGCATCGCCCCACCGGAACCCGACCGAGCCGTTCGGGACCGCCGGAGCCTCGGTGACCCGGTCCCACACCACCGGCTTGAACGCCGCGTTGTCCTCGGTCCGCCCGAGATCCGCGGCGGTGAGGAACTTTCCGGGCCGGAAGGAGCCGTCGTCGTCCGGCTCGAGCGTCACCAGGAACGGCAGATCGGTGAACCGGGTCACGTAGTCGGCGAACCGCGGCGTCATCCGGTCCACGAAGAACTCGCGCAGGACGACGTGCCCCATCGCCATCGCGAGCGCGCCGTCGGTGCCCGGCTGAGCCGGCATCCACTCGTCGGCGAACTTCACGTTGTCCGCGTAGTCCGGTGCGACGACCACGACCTTCTGCCCGCGGTAGCGCGCCTCGGCCATCCAGTGCGCGTCCGGGGTGCGGGTGACCGGGACGTTGGACCCCCACATCATCAGGTAGGCGGCGTCCCACCAGTCGGCCGACTCGGGCACATCGGTCTGGTCGCCGAACATTTGCGGGGAGGCCACCGGCAGGTCCGCGTACCAGTCGTAGAACGACAGCATCGAGCCGCCGATCAGCGAGATGAACCGAGCGCCGACCGCGTGCGAGACCATGCTCATCGCGGGGATCGGCGAGAACCCGGCCACCCGGTCCGGGCCGTACTCCTTGATTGCGTGTACATGGGCCGCCGCGATCACCTCGACGGCTTCTTCCCAGCTCACCCGGATCAGGCCGCCCTTGCCCCGGGCTCGCTGGTAGCGGCGGCGCCGCTGCGGATCCGACTGGATGTCCGCCCAGGCCGCGACCGGATCGCCGAGCCGCGCCTTGGCCTCGCGGTACATGTCCATCAGCACGCCGCGTGCGTAGGGGTAGCGGACCCGGGTGGGGGAGTAGGTGTACCAGGAGAATGCCGCCCCGCGCGGGCAGCCCCGCGGCTCGTACTCGGGCCGGTCGGCGCCCACGGACGGGTAGTCGGTCTGCTGCGCCTCCCAGGTGATGATCCCGTCCTTGACGTACACCTTCCATGAGCACGACCCGGTGCAGTTCACCCCATGGGTGGAGCGCACCACCTTGTCGTAGGACCAGCGGTCCCGGTAGAAGGTGTCGGCGTCCCGGCCGCCGATCTGGTACAGCGCGCGCCCGTCCGGTGACACCTCGGCTCGTCGCAGCAGGCCGCCCACCGCGAGGAGGGCCTGCCCTGCGGTCCCGGACATCGGGCTCCGGCTTCCTCCACTGCCCGCGACGGACTGACGGTCGGCTGCCATCCGGCCTCCCTAGCTGGGGTCAACGGGTCATCGGCCGGCGGGGCCTTACTCGGGCGCGGCGCGGCGGGCCGGCATGTGCCTGGCCGGCGAATCGAGCACGTGGAACCGCCGCCCGCTGATCACGTCGGGCTCGATCCGGATGATCCGCGGTTTCGGGGCCGCGTGCCACGGAAACAGCGGGAGATTCAGCGCGTCGAGGACCTCGTAGAGCTTCTTCACCTCGCGCGCAATGCCCTTCACCACCACGCTCCACGCCTCCCCAGTGGCCGGGTCATAACCGTCCACCTCGAACGCCACCGGTCGGTCGATGGCCGCGGCGAGTTTGGTGCCTTCCGCGGTGCGGAAGACGACGCTGCCGTGATCGACGAGGAAGTTCACCGGAAAGATGTCCGGATGCGGATGATCGTTAGTCACGACGGCCAGCCGGCCCACCACCGCCTCGCGCATGAGTCCCCACGACTCGGACACGCTGAGCTTGACGACGGCGTCCTTCGGGTCTGTGGTGGTCATGGGGACAGCCTGCTCCGTGACGGCGACAGCGGGAAGGGCCAAAGGTCCCATCGGACGCCTTGACCAATGGCCCTCGCCGTGATCGCCGGATTCAGGTTGGCTTGAACCAGGACAGGCGTTGCGCCGAGCCCGGTAGCTGCCGTGCTCGCCGACAGGAGGCTTGCGATGCGACATCTGACGGTGCGAGACGTGATGACCGAGGAAGTGGTCGTGGTCCGGCTGACGACTCCGTTCAAGGAGGTAGCGCGGGTGCTGGCCGATCACGGGATCAGCGCGTTGCCGGTGCTGGACGAAAACGACCGGCTGGCCGGCGTGGTCTCCGAGGCGGACCTGCTCTACAAGGAGGAGTACGGCACGCAGGATGCGCGGTTCCGGTTGCTGGCCTCACCAGAGGAGCGCGCGGCCCGGAGCAAAGCGACCGCCGACTCGGCCGGGCAGCTCATGACCAGCCCGGCCATCACGATCGGCCCGGACGCGCCCCTGGTCGAGGCCGCCAAGGTGATGGACCAGCACAAGGTCAAGCGCCTGCCGGTCGTCGACGGCGGTGGGCAGCTGATCGGCCTCGTGAGCCGGGCCGACCTGCTCCGGACGTTCCTGCGCGACGATGACGAGATCCGCGAGGAAGTGATCCGCGACGTGTTCATGCGGATCCTCTGGGCCGAGCCGGAGAAGTTCGAGGTCACCGTCGATGACGGGGTGGTGACCCTGTCCGGCGAGTTGCAGCTGCGCAGCAGCACCGTGATCGCGGTCCGGCTGACCCGCAAGGTCGACGGCGTCGTCGATGTGATCGACAAGCTCAGCTACCAGATCGACGATCACGATCGGCTGGCGTCGCTCCGGTTCTGAGACGGTGGATCATGAAACCGATCGTGGTCGGGATCGACGGCAGCGCCCAGGGCAGACTGGCGCTTGACTGGGCGGCGGCCGAGGCGGCAGTACGGAACGCACCGCTGCAGATCGTGTTCGGCCGCAGTCCGCGCTCCGTGGTGCCATCGTCGCGGATGGCGGGCGCGCCCGAGCTGTACGTGCCGGACGACTGGGCGGCCACCGCCGATCGCGAGCTGGCCGGCGCCGCCAGCCGGGCCGGCGAGCTAGCGCCGGGCATCGAGGTCTCGGTCCGGCGGGAGCCGGTGGATCCCGGGCGGCTGCTGGCCGACCTGAGCGACTCGGCCACGCTGGTCGTCGTGGGTTCACGCGGGCTCGGCGGCATCGCCGGCTCGGTACTCGGCTCGGTCAGCCTGTACCTGGCCAGCCATGCCCGATCGCCGGTGGTGGTAGTGCGAGCTGAGCCGGGCTCGCTCCGCGGTCCTGAACAGCGACCGGAAGTCTTGCTCGGTGTCGACGCGCACTCGCCGACCTCGTCCGCCATCGAGTTCGCGTTCGCCGAAGCGTCCCGCCGCGGGATCCCGCTACGGGCGGTGCACGCCTGGACGCATCCGCAACCTGCCGGGTCGGCCGAACAGCCTGGCGGCGACGTGCCGCCCGGCGCGGCTGCACAGGACCAGGCGCGGCTGCTAGCCGAGGCGCTGGCCGGCTGGCGGGAGAAGTACCCGGATGTCCGGGTGCACGCCGAGACCAGGCAGGACCGTCCAGGCAGCATCCTGGCCGCACTTTCCGGTCAGGCCGAGCTGCTGGTGGTCGGCGCGCACCACCGGACCCACCGGATCGGTTCGGCGCTCGGCGGAGTGAACCACGAGGTTCTCCATCAGGCGCTGTGCCCGGTCGTACTCGTGCCGGATACCGAGTGACCGTTGCCGCCGATATCGCTGGCGCCGGTCTCAGCGCTGCCGAGGTAGCACAGCGAGTCGCGGCCGGGCAGACCAACGCGGTCGCGGTTCACTCCAGCCGCAGCACCGCCGACATCATCCGGGCCAACGTTCTGACCAGATTCAACGCGATCATCGGTGTGCTGTTCCTGGTCATCGTGGTAGTGGGACCGTGGCAGGACGGCCTGTTCGGGCTCGTGGTGGTCGCGAACACCGCGATCGGGATCGTCCAGGAGCTTCGTGCCAAACGGGTGCTCGACCGGTTGACCGTGATCGGCGCCGCCCGGCCGCGAGTACGCAGGGACGGGTGGACCGTTGAGGTCTCCCGTGATGCGGTGGTTCTGGACGACCTCGTCGTGCTCGGCTCGGGCGACCAGCTCGTGGTCGACGGGCCAGTGGACGGCGCGGACGGTCTCGAGGTGGACGAGTCGCTGCTGACCGGCGAGGCGGATCCGGTAGCGAAGCAGCCCGGCGATCAGGTGCTGTCCGGGAGCTTCGTGGTCGCCGGGGTGGGATCCTACCGCGCGGCGAGAGTGGGTTCGCAGGCGTACGCCGCCGTGCTGGCCGCCGAGGCCCGTTCGTTCCAGCTGGCCAACTCCGAGCTGCGGGCCGGAATCAACCGCATCCTCGACTACATCTGGCGGCTGATGCTCCCGGTCGGCGCGCTGCTCGTGTTCAGCCAGCTGGCCAGCAACGACTCGCTGGATGACGCGCTGCGGGCGATGGTGGCCGGCCTGGTCACCATGGTTCCGGAGGGCCTGGTGCTGCTGACCAGCGTGGCGTTCGCGGTCGGCGTGATCCGGTTGGGCCAGCGCCAGTGCCTGGTGCAGGAGCTGCCGGCCATCGAGGTGCTGGCCCGGGTCGACGTCGTGTGCACCGACAAGACCGGCACGCTCACCGAGAAGGGCCTGCGGTTGCGTGAGGTGATCCCGGTAAGCGACGACCCGGCGGTCGCCGACCAGGCCACGGCAGCGCTGGGTGCGCTGGTCGCCAGCGACCCCGATCCGAATCCGACCGCACAAGCGATCGCGGAATCGGTCCAATCGCCGGACGGCTGGCGGCTCGTCCGGCGGCACGCGTTCTCCTCGGCGCGCAAATGGAGCGCGGCCTCGTTCGACCGGCACGGTCGCTGGCTGCTCGGCGCGGCCGAGAGGCTACTGCCCGGCGAGGATCCGGTCCGGGCGCGGGCCGAGCGGCTGGCGGCGTCCGGGGCTCGGGTGCTGCTGCTGGCCCGCTGGGACGGTACCGCCGACGAGCCGGAGCCCGACGCGTTGCGGCCGGCCGCGCTGGTCCGGCTCGAGCAGCGAGTGCGGTCCGACGCACCGGCCACCCTGGCCTACTTCGCCGACCAGGGGGTCACCGTCAAGGTGCTGTCCGGGGACAGCGCGGCGGCGGTCGGGGAGGTGGCAGCGGCCGCCGGGGTGCCGGGCGCCGACCGCACGGTTGATGCGCAGACGTTCATCGCCGCGTCGAGCGCCTCGGACGCAGCCGCCGGCGGCGATGGCCTGGCGGAGGCGGCCGAGCAGACCAATGTGTTCGGTCGGATCAGCCCGCAGCAAAAGCGTGGCATTCTGCGCGCATTGCGGGCTGACGGTCACACCGTCGCGATGACCGGTGACGGAGTCAACGACGTGCTCGCGCTCAAGTCCGCGGACGTCGCGATCGCGATGGGATCCGGGAGCGGCGCGGCTCGGGCGGTCGCGCAGATCGTCCTGCTCGACGACGCGTTTTCGAGCTTGCCGCAGGTCGTCGCCGAGGGACGGCGGGTCGTCGGCAACATCGAGCGGGTCGCCCGGCTGTTCCTGACCAAGACGGTGTATTCGCTCATGCTCGCGGTGCTGGTCGGGATCGCCGGGTTCCCGTTCCCGTTCCTGCCGCGCCAGCTCACCCTGGTCGGCTCGTTGACCATTGGCCTTCCGGCGTTCCTGCTCGCGCTGGCGCCGAACGCGGACCGGGCGCGACCCGGCTTCGTGCGTCGTGTCCTGCGGGCGGCCGTTCCGGCCGGGATCGTGGCCGCGGTCAGTACGTTCGCCGCCTACGCGGTCGCCAGAGCGGACCAGGCCACCGGGCTGGCCGAGGATCGTACCGTCGCGGTCATCGCGCTCACCATCGTCGCGCTGTGGGTGCTGGCCATCGTGGCCCGGCCGTACACGCCCTGGCGGATCGGGCTGGTGCTGGCGATGGCGGCCGCGGCGGTTGGCGCGCTGGTCATCCCGCAGATCGCGGACTTCTTCGCACTTGCGCCGACCGTCGGGATGGCCGGGCTCGCCGGCTTGGCCATCGGTGCGCTCGGTGCCGCGCTCGTGGAGTTCCTGTGGCGCCGGCTGGGCCTGTCCGGTTAGTCATACCGCGGCGCCGACCCGGCTCTCATCGGCTGTACTGGGTAATCCGCCGCGACTACGTTGGGCGGCAAGGCATGGTCACGTCGGCATGATCGGAGGCGACGCGTGGGCGGGGAGCAGGCCGAGCGCGGCCCGGCCGACGTGGTCGCTGCCTTGCCGCAGCTGCGGTTGGACGACCTGCTCGACGAACTGCAGGCCCGGCTTGCCGCGATCAGGGCCACCCGGGACCGGGTACAGGCCCTGCTCGGCTCGGTGCTGCTGGTGGGCAGCGAGCTCGACCTAGCGCAGGTGCTCCGGCACATCGTCGAGGCCGCGGTGTCACTGGTCGACGCCAAGTACGGCGCACTCGGTGTGCTGGGCGAGGGCGACCAGCTGTCCCGGTTCATCCCGGTCGGGCTGACCGACGAGGAGATCGAGCGGATCGGTCCGTATCCAACCGGGCGCGGGATCCTCGGCGAGCTCATCAGGCATCCGCAGCCGCTGCGGTTGGACGACTTGACTACCCATCCAGCATCGTTCGGTTTCCCGCCGCACCATCCGCCGATGCGGACCTTCCTTGGCGTTCCGGTGCGGGTGCGCGACCAGGTCTTCGGCAATCTCTACCTGACCGAGAAGCGCGACGGGCTGCCTTTCGACGCGGAGGACGAGCAACTGCTCACCGTGCTGGCCGCCGCGGCCGGGGTGGCGATCGAGAACGCCCGGCTCTACGACGACTCGCGCCGCCGGGAGCGGTGGCTGCGGGGCAGTGCGGAGCTCACCCGGAGGCTCCTGGCCGGTGTCGACGCCAGCGATGTGCTTCGGCCCTTCGCCGAGGAGGCCATGGACATGGCCGATGCCGACCTGGTAGCGATCCCGGTACCGGTCGCGAGCACCGACAGCATGCTGGTCGAGATCGCCGTCGGCGAGGACGCGGAGGTCTACCGAGGCGCGCTGATACCGATGGACGGGTCGCTGTCCGGACAGGTGCTGCGGACCGGCGAGCCGGTCAGCATCGCCGACGTGCACGCCGACGAGTCGGCGACCGGGGCCCTGGACTCGACCGGGCGGTTCGGCCCGTTCATGGTGGTGCCCCTCGGTACCACGAATGAGGCCCGGGGCGTGCTCATGGCCGGCCGGGCGGCCGGGCGGCTCCCGTTCGATGCCGCCACGGTTGGGATGCTCGCGGACTTCGCCGCGCAGGCCGCGGTGGCGCTCGAGTTGGCCGAGCGGAGGGCCCAGGGGGAGCAGTTGCGGGTTCTGGAGGACCGGGACCGGATCGCCAGGGATCTGCACGACATGGCGATCCAGCGTCTATTCGCGACCGGGATGAGCCTGCAGGGGATCACCCGGTTCATCGACAACCCAGAGGTCGCCGCGCGGGTCGGCCGGGCGGTGGACGACATCGACGAGACGATCAAGGTGATTCGCTCGACCATATTCGCGCTCGAGACCAGAGTGACCGCGGATCGCGTTTCGCTGCGCACCCAGCTTCTGGCCGAGGTGGAGACCGCGGCGGCGACGCTCGGGTTCACCCCGACGCTGACCTTCGACGGCCTCATCGACGCGCACGTTCCGGACGAGATCGGCGAGCATGCGGTTGCGGTGCTGCGCGAAGCGCTGTCCAACGCCGCCAAGCATGCCGGTGCCGGCCGGGTGGAGGTGTCCGCGGTTGCCGGCGACGAGTTCACCCTCACCGTGACCGACGATGGCGTGGGCATCTCCCCGAGCGGACGCCGGAGCGGGCTGCGGAACCTGGAACGGCGGGCGGCCGGGCTTGGCGGGTCGTTGCAGGTTGAGGATCGCAATGGCGGCGGGACCAGGCTCATCTGGCGCGTCCCGCTCGCCGACCACTGAGTTCGCTACGGGTCACCCCGCTCCACGGTGGTCAGCCGGAGAACTGGATGATTGGGTCGCCATCGGCACTGCTGGCCAGACGCCGCCCGGTCACGAGATCGGCCCGGATCCGGATCACCTGGTTGCGCTGACCCTCGGCCCACGGGTGAACCAGCCCGCTGAGCCGAGCGAGCTCACCGCGATCACGTACCTCGGTGGCCGGTCCGATCGCGGTGACGCTCCATCCGGTGTGGGACGCGGCGTTGATCTCGTCCACCTGGAAGGCCACCACGCTGTCCTTGATGGCAGTGGCTAGCCGTGATCCGGCGACGGTCCGGATGATGACCGCCCCGTCGACGAGCGCGAAGTTCACCGGGGTCACCGCGGGTAGGCCGCCCGCGGTATAGACCACCCGGCCGACCGGTACCCGGGACATCAGCCAGAGCGCGTCTTCACGGGTGAGGGTTTCCAGCTCCATCCGTCTAACCTGACGCGACCCGGAGCGGGCGACCAGGGACGAAGGTCACTGAATCGGCCGGACGTTCGGGCCGCTTGACCGCGCCGCTTAACGCGCCGGCGGGTAGTCCCGCTCGAGTTGGGTGGCGTAGACGGCGGCCTGAACGCGGCGCTCCATCCCGAGCTTGGCCAGCACGCTGGACATGTAGTTCTTCACGGTCTTCTCTGCCAGGAACAGCCGCTCGCCGATCTGCCGGTTGGTCAGGCCCTCGCCGACCAGATGGAGGATCTTCCGCTCCTGTTCGGTGAGCCCGGCCAGCGGGTCCTTGCGTTCGACCCGGTCGGACCGCAGTCGCTCCAACACCCGGGCAGTGGCGCGCGGATCGAGCAGCGACTCGCCGCCGGCGACCTTGCGCACCGCGTCGACCAGGTCGGTGCCGCGAATCTGTTTGAGCACGTATCCCGACGCACCGGCCATGATCGCGTTGAACAGCGCGTCGTCGTCTGCCGCCGAGGTCAGCATCAAGCAGGCCAGGTCGGGCAGCTGCGAGCGGATGTCCCGGCACACGGTGACCCCGTCCCCATCCGGGAGCAGGATGTCCAGCACCGCCACCCGGGGCCGCAGCGCGGGCAACCTGGCCATGGCCTCTCGGGCGGTAGCCGCTTCGCCGACGACGGTGATGTCCGGCTCCGCCTCGAGAAGATCGCGAACGCCGCGGCGGACCACCTCATGATCGTCAAGGAGAAAGACCGTGATCGTTTCGGTCTCGATCGGCGTGGTCATGTCTGTCGCTGCTCCCCGGTATGATGCGGCCTCGCCGCGTGCGGTAGATCACGTCCAGGGTAAGCCAGTGACCGGTGCGTTTGGTCCGGCCGAATGGCGGCCCGGCCCGGGACCTTGGTCCCGCCCGGTCGGCCTCGGAGCGTCCAGTGGCCCACCGGTGGGGATACCGGGGATGCCGGACAGCGCCCGGGTGGGTCAGTATGGCCAAGGAGGCGACTGGGGAGGAATCGCATGTCCACGAAGTCCGGACGGTCCACCGCGATCTACTCGCTGCTGACCGACGGCAGCACGATCGAGATCCGCCAGCCGTCGGCCGGCGACGAGCCGGCGGTGCGAAGACTGTTCGAGGAGTTGACCCCGCAGAGCCGCTACATGCGTTTCATGGGGTCGGCGCCGGCGGCGGTCAGCAGCAAGTCGGCCGAACGGATCTGCCGCCCGGCCGGCCCGGACCACGGGGCGGTCATTGCCCTGCTGGCCGACGAGGTGGTCGGCGTTGCCGAGTACGAGCGGATCGGGCCCGAGACCGGCGCCGAGTTCGCCACCGCGGTCGCCGATCGGCTGCACCACCGCGGCGTGGGCACCCTGCTCATGGAGCAGCTGGTGGTGGTGGCCAGGGACAACGGTGTCCAGGCGTTCGAGGCGATGATGCTGACCAGCAACCAACCGATGCTGCAGGTGTTCGCGGATCTCGGGCTGCGAATCGATCGGGCGGTTGACGCCGAGGTCAGCACCGTCACGATCTGGCTGGACGAGTCCGAGCATTACCTGGACGCGCAGGCCCGGCGGGAGAGTGCCGCCGACGCGATGAGCCTACGACCGGTGTTCCGGCCGGAGGTGGTTGCTGTCGTCGGCGCCGGTCGGAGCCGAACGTCCATCGGTCACGCCGTGCTGGCCAACATCCATCGAGGCGGGTTCCCCGGCACGCTGTACGCGGTCAACCCGCATGCGCACGAGATCGACGGAATTGCCTGCTATCCCTCGGTCTCCGCGCTGCCGGAAACACCCGATCTCGCGATCGTCGCGGTGCCGGCGGCCGCCGTGGTAGCGGTGGCCGACGAATGCGGCCGCCGCGGCGTGCGTGCACTGGTTGTGGTCACTTCGGGCCTCGCCGAGCAGGGCGCGGAACTGCACGCCGCCTGCCGCCGATACGGCATGCGCCTCGTCGGTCCGAACGGCCTCGGGATCGTCTCGGCGCTGGCCGGTAGTGGCCGGCTGAACGCCACGTTCGCGGCGGGGACGCCGGTGCTCGGGAACGCGGGCCTGGTCGCTCAGTCCGGTGGCGTCGGAATCGCGCTGCTCGAGCATCTCGGCCGGCTTGGCGTGGGTGTGTCCACGTTCGCCTCGGTCGGCGACAAGTACGACGTCAGCGCGAACGACCTGCTGCAGTGGTGGGAGCACGACGGGCGGACCAAGCTCGGCCTGCTCTACGTCGAGTCGTTCGGCAACCCACGTAAGTTCGCCCGGACCGCCCGGCGGGTGGCCCGGCAGTTGCCGCTGCTGACGGTCAAGGCCGGTACATCCGAGGCGGGTCGGCGGGCGGCCGCCTCGCACACCGCGGCCGCCGCTACCCCGGCCGCCTCCCGAGATGCCCTGTTCCGCCAGGCGGGTGTCATCGCCACCGAGAGCCTCGCGGAGCTGATCGACACTTCGGCGCTGCTGGCGCTGCAACCGGTTCCGGTCGGCGACCGAATTGCGATCATGTCCAATGCCGGCGGTATCGGTGTGATCGCGGCCGACGCGTGCGTGGCTGCCGGGCTGACCGTGTCGGCGCTGACCGACGCACAGGCGGCCGAGCTCGCCGGGCTGCTCCCGCCGGGCTCGGCCTGCGGCAACCCGGTGGACACCACGGCGGCCGCGACTGTCGAGCAGTTTCACCGCTGCCTGGAACGGCTGGCGAGCTTCGACGGAGTCTCCGCCGTGCTGGCTCTGATCGCGCCGACCGCGCTCGGCGAGCTGACCCCTGCGCTCACGGCGGGAGCCGGACGGTTCCCGGTCCCGGTGGCCGCGGTTCGCATCGACCAGCCAGCCACGGTAGAGGCGTTGACCTGCGAGGACGGTACGAAGATCCCGTGCTACGCCGATCCGAGGTCAGCTGCGCGGGCGTTGGCGCACGCAGTGCGCTACCAGCAGTGGACCGCCCGGCCGCCCGGCGTCGTCGCGGATCCGCCCGATCTCGATCGGGCTACCGCCGTCCGGATAGTGCGTGACTTCCTGGCCGAATTCCCGGACGGTGGATGGCTGCCACCCGATCAGTGCGCCCGGCTGCTCGACGCCTACCGGATTCCGGCCGCCGCGCTGGTGCTCGCGGCTGACGAGGCCGAGGCGGTCGATGCCGCCGCCGCGATCGGTGGGCCGGTGGCGATGAAGGCGTACTGGCCGGAGCTGGTCCACAAGAGCGATGTTGGTGCGATCCGGCTGAATCTGACCGGACCGGACCAGGTCCGCGCCGCGTTCCAGGACTTCCGCCAGCGCTTCGATGCACAGCTGGCTGGGGTGGTCGTCCAGGCGATGGCCTCGCCGGGCGTCGAGGTGCTGGTCGGCACGGTCCAGGATGCGGTGTTCGGTCCGCTCGTAGCCTTCGGTGCCGGCGGGGTCGATACCGACCTAGTCGCCGATCGAGTGGTCCGGCTGACTCCGCTGACCGATCGGGACGCCGAGGAAATGGTCAGCTCGGCCCAGATCTCCGCGCTGCTGCGTGCCCATCGAGGGCGTCCGGGGGTCGACCGGGCGGCGCTGCTCGATTTGATCAACCGGGTGTCCCGGCTGGCCGATGACCTGCCCGAGCTTGTCGAGCTCGATCTCAATCCGGTCATGGCTCGCCCGGACGGCGTCACCGTGGCCGACGTGCGGGTCAGGCTCGAGCCGAGTCGGCGGCGCTACCCCTACCAGCGCGCTCTCCGCTGAAATCCGGGCCGCTGACTATCGGCTCGCCGATCCGGGACCTTCGGCCGGTTCTCACCTGTTCCAGCCGCGACAGGATCGGAGTGGACGGCGAGAGCACCAGCCCGAAGAGACGCGGAGCTGCGGGTCTCGGCTCGCACACCACGCAACTCGACCGCCAGATGGCAGGGGGTCGCTCTCGCCGTCCAGTGCTCCGCCGTGCCGGACGAGCCGTGCGGCGGCGGCGCTGGGCCGCCAGGTGCGGCCCAGCCAGGGAAGGAGCCGATCACGACAGTCAACGAGTCGGTTACCGAGGCGACGCCGGCAGAACGGCTCCCCGTGTCCGAGGTGATGAGCACCGACCTGATGGTGGTGGGCGCCGACGAGTCCGTGATCATGTGCTGGGAGCTGATGGCCCGCGCCGGCGTACATCACCTGCCGATCGTCACCGATGACGGCCATTTCCGCGGGGTCGTCGATGCGGCCACTATCGCCAGGCACTGGGACGCCGGTGGGCCGGACCGGATCCGCACCCCGGCCTGGGCGCTGGTGCGCAACCGCGCGCATCCTCGGGTGCACCCGAACGTCCCGATCTCCGCTGCGGCCGCGGAGATGCTCGAGGCGCACACCGATGCGGTCGGGGTCATCGACGAACAGGGTGTCCTGGTCGGCCTGGTCACCGCGGTCGATCTGCTGGCTGCGTTGGCCGGCCGGTGTCGCGCGGAAACCGGGCGGCGGCGGACGGTCCGGTCGTTGTACCGGATGGAGCCGGTGGTCGCCGGCCCTGATCACATCCGGCCCTGATCGCGCCTGACCCTGATCGGCGGCCTGATCGCGCCTGACCCTGATCGCATCCGGTCCTGATCGTGTGGCCGGCTGTGTATCCGCGGCCGCGGACCGCCGGCTCGGTCCTGGCTCAGCCAAGCACCGCTCTGACCTGCCGGGCGATCTCCAGATCCTCGCGCGCGGTGACCACGACCGTCCGGCACGCGGCCGCCCGGTCGCCAATATCGGCATCCCCTTCGGCCGCCGCGTTGGCCGGCTCGTCCAGCTTGATGCCGAGAAAGTCGAGGCCGGCGGCCGCCGCGGACCGTACCGCGGGTTGATGCTCGCCGATCCCGCCGGTGAACACGAGCACGTCGAGCCCGTCCACGGCCGCCGCCATCGCCGCGATCCCCGCTCGCAGCCGGTGGATGTACACCTGGAACGCCAGCACAGCCCGGGCGTCCCCGGCCTGCATCGCCGTACGTACATCACGCATATCACCGGAACCGCCGGCCTGCGTGCCGCTGGTGAGCCCGGTCAGTCCGGAGCGGTGTTCGAGCGCCTCGCTCAGCTCGGCGACACCGACGCCGCCGTTCTGCTGGAGCCAGATCAGCAGCCCCGGGTCCACCGAGCCGGATCGGGTGGCCATGACCAGCCCTTCGAGCGGGGTGAAGCCCATCGTCGTGTCCACGGATCGGCCGTTGGCGACCGCGCACGCGGACGCCCCGGCGCCCAGATGGCAGCTGACCACCTTGAGCCGCTCGGCCGGCCGGTTTACGAGCTCAGCCGACCGCCGGGCGGCGTACGCGTGTGACAGCCCGTGGAACCCGTACCGGCGGATTCCCCAGCGTTCCCGCCACTCGGCCGGGAGCGGATACGTGGCGGCCGGGTCCGGGATGGTGGTGTGGAAAGCGGTATCGAAACAGCCGACCGCCGGCAGGTCAGGCAGCACTGTGCGCACCGCTCGCACACCGGCCAGCGACCGTGGCTGGTGTAGCGGAGCCAGATCGATCAGCGCCTCGAGCTCGGCAATTGCCGCATCGTCCAGGCGCGCCGGACCGCGGAACCGTTGCCCACCGTGCACGATCCGGTGCCCGACCGCGTCGACCTGTCCGGCCGAACGGATGAAGTCCGCCAGCGAGTTGACGTCCGCCTCGCCTTCCCACCGCTCCAGCTGGGTCGACGAGACTGTGCCCTCCGCGTCATCGAGTACTCGCAGCTTGAGGCTGCTCGACCCGGCGTTTACCACGAGAACGTTCATTGCTCCGCACCGATGGGTACGGCCCGGAGCCGGTTGGTGAGCCTCGCCGCGGCTCGCGGCCCAAGGTCCCGGGACCGGGTGCCATTGGTCCCTCGGCCGCCGCGTCCGGCGTGCGGCAGGGTGAGGATGTCGGCAAGCCGCAATACGTGGAGGTCGTCATGGCGAGTGATCGAGACTGCCGTGTGGTAGTCGGTGTGGACGGCTCCTCGGCATCGATCGCGGCGCTGCGCTGGGCCGCCCAGGCTGCGATAGAGCGGGAGGTCCCGCTCTGTGTGGTCGGGGTGGATCCGGATGTGCACGACAGCACCGGACCCTATCTCTGGCAGCAGTCCCGACCCGAGGATCGGCTCGCCGCGTTGCAGGACACGTTGGCGATGGCCATCACCACGGCCTTGGGCCCGGATCCGGGTCTGGAGGTGAGCCAGCAGGTGGAGCGAGGCCGCCCCGGGGAGGTCCTGGCCAGGGTGGCGGACAACGCAGACCTGCTGGTGATCGGTACTCGCCGGGTTGCGGCCGACGAGCCGCTCCGGCCGGTGCTGCGGGCTTGCATCCAGTTCGCCACCTGCCCGGTGGTGGTGGTGACCGATACCGCGGACTAGCGGCTCGCCGCTATCGCCACGGCCCAGCCGAGTTCAACCGAGCTCAGCCGAGCAGCTCCCGCCGGCGGGCATACTCATCGGCATCGATCTCGCCACGGGCGAAGCGCTCGGCCAGGATCCGCCGGGCCGAGTCGGTGCCGGTGCCGGAGTTTGCGGCCGGCTGACTCGCCCGAAGGACCAGCCAGACGACGAGACCGACGATCCCGGCAAGCACCAGCAGCCACACCAGGCCGGTCAGCCACATCCAGCCGCCGGCCCAACCGTTCATGTGGTCGTACCGGTCGTACGGCTGAAGCGCCAGGAGCGGGTACATCATTCGCATCGCAGCTCACCTTCTCCGGGAAGCCGGGGTGAACCGGAATCCCACTCGACTCCTCGAGCATGCGGTAGGGACCGGGTTGCGGGCAGTGCCGATTGGCCCGGGACCGGCGTGCCAGACGACCCTCGTCAGTCGTCGTTGACCAGCACCGCGGCCCCGGTCACCCGGTCGGCTGCCAGATCTGTAAGCGCGTGATCGGCCTCCGACATCGGGTAACGGCTGATCGTGACGTGCAGACCGATCCGGGCGGCGATCTCCAAGAACTCGGCGCCGTCCTGCCGGGTGTTGGCGGTGACACTGCGCAGCGTGCGCTCCCGGAACAGGTGCCGCTGGTAGTTCAGCGCCGGGATATCGGTGAGGTGGATCCCTGCTATCGCGAGCGTGCCGCCCCGATCGAGAGCCGCGAGCGCCACCGGGACCAGCTCGCCCACCGGGGCGAACAGGATCGCGGCGTCCAGCGGCTCGGGCGGTGGGTCGGCCGCACCGCCGGCGCTTGCGGCGCCGAGTTGGAGGGCTAGCGCGCGGGCCTGCGGCGAACGGGTCAGCACGTGCACGGTGGCGCCCTCCGCCAGCGCCACCTGCGCGGCCAGGTGCGCCGATGCACCGAACCCGTAGATGCCCAGCCGGCCGCCAGGAGGTAGCTCAGCCCGCCGCAGTGCGCGGTATCCGATGATCCCGGCGCACAGCAGCGGGGCCAACTCGGCGGCGTCCTGGTCGGCTGGCAACCGGTAGGCGTAGTCCGCGCGGATCAGCGCGTAGTCGGCATAGCCCCCGTCCGCGTCCCAGCCGGTGTACAGCGAGCGCGGGCACAGGTTCTCCGCGCCCCGCCGGCAGTACCGGCAGGTTCCGCAGGTGCTCCGCAGCCAGGCGACGCCGACCCGGTCACCGACCCGATGGCCGTGCGCTTCGGGGCCGGTGGCTACGACCTCGCCGACGACTTCGTGGCCGGGCACTGTTCCGGGCCGGTGCGGCGCCAGATCGCCCTCGGCCAGATGCAGATCGGTGCGGCAGACGCCGCAAGCGCGCACCGCCACGAGCAGCTCACCCGGCTCGGGCTCCGGAACCGCCCGGCGTACCCCGGCCAGCGGCCGGCTGGCCATCGGACCTGGCTGGTCCACGATCCACGCGTCCATCTCGGCAGGCAGCGCCATCGCTCCTCCTCGAATCCGATCGAACACCATCGAGGATGGGACGGAGGTCCCGCCTGCCCGATCGCTGGTTAGCTGGTGTCGTGATCGGACGAAGCGGAGACGACCGTCCGGTTGTGCTGTTCCTGTGCGTGCATAACGCCGGACGCAGTCAGATGGCGCTCGGCCTATTCCGGCACCTGGCCGGCGACCGAGCCATCGCCTGGTCCGGCGGCTCCGAGCCCGCAGCCGAGGTCAACCCGGGTGCAGTCGCGGCGATGGCCGAACGCGGGATCGACATCTCAGGGGAGTTCCCCAAGCCGTGGACCGATGAGGCGGTCCGCGACGCCGACGTCGTCGTCACCATGGGCTGTGGCGACACCTGTCCGTTCTTCCCCGGCAAGCGCTACGAGGACTGGGTCGTCGAGGATCCCGCCGGCAAGTCCGTCGAGCAGATCCGGCCCATTCGCGACGAGATCGAACGGCGCGTCCGCCGGCTGCTCGAAGAGCTGGCCATTCCTGTGGATCGGTGAGTTGGGTCCGGTATCGGGTGCCGACCCGGGCGCGATCCGGCAGGGCCGATGGTCCCGGCCGGACCGGTCGAACGCCTCTGACCGCCGCCGCTGAGTGCTCCTAGCGTCGAGTCTGGACCCGCTGGACGCGTGGAGGGCGAGATGACCCAGTCAGTTAGCACGCAATACCACCCTCACCACGGGGTACCCGTGGCTGTTGCGGGTGTGCTCGCCCGTCACCACGAGCCCGACACCGCCGCGGACCGACTCCACGTCCGCCATGTCATCAGCGATTGCTATACGGTGCGGATCCGCGACCACCAGCTGACCGTTGACCAGCCGCGACACGCTGGCGGCGACGACACCGGCCCGACCCCGACCGAACTGTTCGCTGCGTCACTGGCGACCTGCGTTGCCCACTACGGCGGTCGCTTCCTGGCCCGGCACGGCATCGATCCAGCCGAGCTGCGGGTGGACTGCGAGTTCGGGCTCACCACGTCGCCCAACCGGATCGGCTGGATCACCTTGCGGGTGGTGCCACCGGCCGGGATGCCGCCCCGGTTGACCGAAGCGATGCGCGCGGTCGTCTCGCGCTGCACGGTGCACAACACGATCGTGGAGCCCCCAGAGATCCAGATCGACATGGGCACGGCGGAGCCGGCGGACGTATCAGCGGGGCGCGGCTAGCGGCCGGCCGGCCGGGCCGGCCACCACCCGGCGCAGCCGGACCGCGTCGGCGTGCTCGTTCTCGTCCAGCGCCTGCTCGACCGCGGCCAACGCCACCTGTAGGCGCGGTATCCACCGGCTGGTCACCGCCTGCAGGCGCAGCCGAGTGGCCGTGGCCTCGTCGGCCATGATCTGTCGGGCCGCGGTCGCGGCGGCGTGCCGGGCCGCGGCCCTCGAGTGCCTGTCGAGCTCGGCGGTTCGCTCGGCCTCGCGGTCTACTGGCGCGCCGGCCCGGCCGGCTGGCCCGGGGTTCCGGCACGGCGGAACCGGTCGAGCATGTCGCGCATGCCGGCCACGGTTGGCGCTCCTCCGATAACCCAGGCAGGGGAGTCAGCCGGCGCTGCCGGCCGTGGCCGGTGTCCGCGGGGTGTATTCGGGATACTGCGGCTCGGCGAGCTCGCTCGCCACCGGTCCGAGCAGGTCGCTGTGCATGCGGTGGGACAGCAGCAGCAGGTCATCGACGGTGACCATGCCGACCACCTCGCCGTCGGTGATGACCGGCAGCCGGCGGAACGGGCGCCGGCGAAACGCCGCGAACGCCATCTCGATGTCGTCGCCGGCGTTCACGGTCACCAGGTCGGTCGACATGACCTCGGCGATCGCCATGGTCGTGGCCAGGTCCCGGGCAATCACTCGCAGCGCAAGATCACGGTCGGTGACGATGCCGAGCGGGCGGCCGTCGGACACGACCAGCACGGATCCGACTCCTCATAGGCCATTAGCCTCGCGCACTCGGCCACCGACGAATGCGGCGGAACGGTCACCCCGGGCACCGACATCACATTCTTGATCTTCATAGCACGCTCCTCGTCGCTGATCGGACGCCCCGGGAAACCCCAGGAACCGCCGACGGTTGGATTGTCGAGCGCCGCGACCCGGGCGGGAACGAGGCCCAGTGCCCGTAGGTCCGGGACCTTCGCCCTCTGACCAGCGTCCCGCTCACCACCGGAGGGTGGGAGGGAGACAACATCCCGTGGCGGAGGCGGCCATGAAGCGACGGATTGAGATGGCGAGCGACGGCCAACCGCTGCTGGTCGCCGAGCAGGTTACGAAGATCTACCGCAGCGGCGAGGTCAGCGTGCTCGCGCTGGATCGGCTGGATCTGACGGTCCGAGCCGGTGAGCTGGTCGCGGTCATGGGCCCGTCCGGCTCCGGCAAGACCACGCTGCTCAACTGCCTGTCCGGATTGGACGACATCGATAGTGGCCGGGTTCTGATCCAGGGCCGCGACCTGTTCGCGATGAGCGACGCGGACCGTACCGAACACCGAGCCCGCTCGATGGGGTTCGTATTCCAGTCCTACAACTTGATCCCGGTGTTCACCGCGGTCGAGAACGTCGAGCTTCCGCTGTTGCTGGTGGGCACGCCGGCGCGCGAAGCGCGGACCCAGGCGCTGGAGATTCTCGATCGGGTCGGGCTTGGCGGTCGAGCCGGGCACCGGCCGAATGAGATGTCCGGCGGCGAGCAGCAGCGGGTCACCATCGCCCGGGCACTCGTTGCGCGGCCGGCGATCGTGTGGGCGGACGAGCCGACCGGCAACCTCGACACGGCAATGGCCGGCCAGATCATGGAGCTGTTGCAACAGCTCAACGCCGAAGAGCACCAAACGATCGTGTTGGTCACCCACGACCCGGGAATCGGTCGCTCAGCCAGCCGCCTGGTCCGGATGAGCGACGGGCGGCTCGCCCACGACGAGGTCAGAACCGCAGCCCTCGCCGGTGCCGCGGCCACGGCCGAATCCGGGTGATCGTATGTATCCCGAACTGACCCCACCGCTCGTCGCCGGGTTGGGTGCCGCGCTCGCGGTGGCCGGCTATCTCGCAGTCTTCCGGCCGGTTCTGCGCCGGCTCGCGGTGCGGCAGGTGGTGCGCCGCCCGACCGAGGCACTTCTGGTCGTGCTTGGCTCGCTCATCGGCACCGCGCTGATCATGGCCAGCCTGGTGGTCGGGGACTCCCTGGATCGATCGGTGCGCGAGGTGGCCTACGACAGCCTCGGCCCGATCGATGAGTACGTCACCGCGCCGTCCGCCCAGGTCAGCGAACAGGCGGCCCGCCGGCTGAAATTCCTGCACGAGGACCCCAGCGTGGACGGTGTTCTGATCATGCGCGGCGACTACGCGGCCGCGGTGCTGGACAAGGCCGGCCAGCAACGGGCGGAGCCCCGCGCACTGATCTGGGAAGTGGTCTTTGAGACGGCCGCCAGCTTCGGCGCGCCGGATTCGTCCGGCCTCGCCATAGCGGACCCCGGTCCGGGCCAGGTCGTCGTGACCGAGCGATTGGCACAGCGGCTGGACGCCTCGGCCGGCGACCGGATCACGTTCTACGCGTACGGTCAACCACTTCCGCTCACCGTTGCCGCCGTGATCCCGTCGAAGGGCGTCGCCGGCGTCGGCTTCGGCGCGGTCGACAACCGCAACGCGTTCGTGCGGGCCGGCACCCTGCTGCCGGTTGCTCGTGCGGCCGGCGGGGAGCCCACGACCACCACGTTCGTGTCCAACCGCGGTGGGGTGGAGTCGGGTGCCCGGCTGACCGAGGAGGTGACCGCGCGGATCAGAGCGGAGCTGGGCCCCTTGGGCGAGTCCGGAGCCGCGGTCGAGACACCCAAACAAGAGGTGCTTGACTCGGCCGAGCAGACCAGCGCGACGCTCGGGTCACTGTTCCTGTTCATCGCGAGCTTCAGCATCATCGCCGGGATCCTGCTGATCGTGAACATCTTCGTGATGCTCAGCGAGGAACGGAAGGGCCAGCTGGGCATCCTGCGCGCGGTCGGTATGCGGCGACGCCGGGTCACCGGTGAGTTCACCGTGGAGGGCGCGCTCTATAGCGCCGGCGCGGCGTTGCTCGGCGTGCTGCTCGGCATCGGTATCGGCCGGATCGTCGTCGTGCTGGCAATGAACGTCCTCAACGGCTATGAGCAGGGCGACAACAAGCTTGGGATCGAGTTCGCGGTCACTCCGACCAGCGTGGTCAACGGGCTGGCCGCGGGTTTCCTCATCGCGTTCCTCGCGGTCGTTCTCACCAGCGTGCGGATCGCCCGGACGAATATCATCGCAGCCATCCGGGACCTCGAGCGGACACCACGGCGGCGGACTCGCAACCTGTCCCTGGTGTTGTCGGGAATCGCTACCACGGTGTTCGCGCTCGCCTCGATACCCGCGATCGCGGCCAGTTCCGGCGCGGCGACCTACCTGCTGCCCGCGCTGGCCGCGGTGGCGGCCGTCCCGCTGCTGCGCCGGATCGCCTCGCCGCGAACCGTGTACAGCGCGGTAGCCGGGGCGGTGCTCGCCTGGGGGCTGCTGGCCAACATCGTTCGCCCGCGAATGTTCGACGACCAGTCCACGGCCACGTACGTCGTGCTGGGTTGCATGCTGTCATTCGCCGCGGTGGTGCTTGTTACCGAACACCAGACGATCCTGCTGCGGCCGCTGCGGCCGCTCGTCCAGCGGTCGTCCCAGGCTGGGTTGGCCACCCGGTTGGCCGTCGCGTATCCGACCGCGAAGCGGTTCCGCACCGGAGCCACGCTCGGGATGTACAGCATCGTCGTCCTGGTCATCGTGCTGCTCAGCCAGGCATCGGCGGTAGTAGACAGCAGTGTCGAGGGGTCGGTCAGAAACGCCACCGGAGGGTGGTCGCTTCGGGCGGACTACAGCCCGAGCGCGCCGATACCCGACCCGCAGCGGGCGCTAACCAGCGGCGAGTACGCCGGCGTGATCACCGAAGCGACGCCGCTGCTGACCGCCGAGGCCGATGCCACTGACCCGCTCGGGCGTACTAAGGACCTGCTCCCGGTGATGGCTGTGGGTATTCCGGACGCGTTCGCAGCCGGCGCACCCGAGTTGACCGAGCGCCTGCCGAGCCTGCCGAACGACGCGGCGGTCTGGCAACTGGCCGATGCAGAGTCGTCCTATGTCGTGCTCGACGACACGTACGGGACGACCGGCGGGCCCCAGGGCGCGACCGTCGCGCCCGGCGACACCCTGGAACTGACGGACCGCGCCAGCGGCACGCACCGCTCCTACACAGTGGCGGGGGTGCTGGCCGACGGCAGTGCGCTGTACGGCCTGGGCAGCGGCGAGTTCCGCTACCCGGTGCTCATGGGCAAGGCGGCGCTGCGAAGCTTGTTCGGCAGTCAGGTGCAGGTGTCGAGCTTGTTGCTGCGGACCGCACCGGGGACCAACCCGGCCGAGCTGAGCTCTCGGCTGCATGCCGACTTCCTCCTCAACGGTCTGGTCGTCACCGACATCCAGCAGGCGGTACGGGACGGGTTCGCGTCCTCCCGGCAGTTCTTCCAGCTCATGCAGGGCTACCTGGCCCTAGGGCTGCTGGTCGGAATCACCGGGCTTGGAGTGATCATGGTTCGCGCGGTCCGGGAACGCCGCCGCACGATCGCGGTATTGCGTGCGCTCGGCTTCCGGGCCAGCACGCTGCGCTGGTCGTTCCTCGCCGAGAGCACATTCATCGCGGTGGAGGGGGTCGTCATCGGATGTGTGCTCGGCGTGCTGACCACCTGGATGCTGTACGAGTACAGCCCGATGTTCGGTTCACTGGACGTGTCGTTCCCGATCGCCTGGGGGCAGATCGCGCTGACCGTGGGAGTTACGCTGATCGCGTCGATGATCGCCACGCTTGCTCCGGCCCGGCGGGCCGCCAAGATTCGCCCGGCGGTTGCGCTGCGGATCGCCAACTAGCCTTGCCTGGACCGGTCACGGCAGGCCGACGTAGCCCTTGCGGGCCTTCCAGAGGAAGTACTTCTCGAACGCGAGCTTCGCGCCGTGCGCCTGCGGTCCCGGAATGAGCACACCCATCTTCCGCGGCGGCAGCATCTTGTCGGCCAGGATCATCACTCCGTTGTTGCCGGCGTCCATCACGCAGACGGCCGGGATGTCGCCGAAGCTCTTGTGCGCCTTCAGTGGCTCACCGCGGATCGCAGCAGCGATGTTGCGCGCGGCGACGTGCGCCTGCCGCTCGGTCGGGAAGCCGGTCTTCGGCACGCCCACCGGAACCGGCGTGATCCAGGGCACGGTCACGGCCGCGGCAATGCCGACCGCATAGATGTCGTCGTAGCGGGTGCTCTGGTAGGTGTCGCGGACAGGCACGTACCTCTTGGGGTCGGCGAGCCCGTCCGCGGTCGCCACCACCTCCTGGCCGAGGAACGGCGGGATCACCATCGCGTACGTGAACGGCAACTCGTCGCCGTCGGTGGTGATGATCGCATCCCGGTCCACTCCGGCCAGCTCGGTCCCGGTGTGCACCCGGATCCGTTCCTTCCTGGTGAACATGCCGAGCAGCCGCTCGCCGCCGGGTAGCCCGCCGATGCCGAAGTGGCCGAGGAACGGCTCGCTGGTCACGTAGGTCAGCGGAGCAGCGTCCTTCAGGCCCGCCTTCTTCAGCTGGTAGGCCAGGTTGAACAGGAACTCGTACGCCGCTCCGAAGCAGCCGGCGCCTTGCGTGGCCGCGACGACGACCGGACCGGGTTCGGACTGGAACCGGCGCCAGCCCTCCTGCGCCTGCAAGGCGTCGTCCATGGTGGTGATCGTGTAGGCGTTGCCGCCCGGTCCGAGGCCGGGCACGACGCCGAAGTCGTTGCGGTAGCCGGTCGCGATGACCAGATAGTCGTAGTCGTAGACGCCGGCACCTGTCTCCACCTTCCGCGACACCGGATCGATCCGGGTCGCCGCGGCATGCACGAAATCGACACCGTGCCGCTCGAATGTGGGCGCCACCGAGAAGCTGATGTCCTGCGGAGCCCGCAAGCCGAACGGAATCCAGATCAGCGACGGGTTGAACAGGAACCGATCCGACGCCGAGACCACGCGGACGTCCACGTCGCCGCGGAGCTCGTGCTTGACGGCAATCGCCGCGGTCAGACCGCCGAAGTTGCCGCCGAGAACCAGGACCTTCTTGCGTGCCATCGCCATCACCCACTTGATCTCGCCGTCCTTCTCATCGTCGGTTCCCGGCCGGCTCGCGGTCAGGGGGCGTAGTGCCTGCCAGGGCGGGGCTTTGGCCCCTGACCGGCGAACCCCGCCGACCGACACGCTGACCACCAAGTGGACAGACGTGGAGGTGGCCGAGATGAGACGAGTGCTGGTGCGGGAGGTCATGACGGCACCGGTGGTGACCGCGCGGGAAAGCGCCCCGTTCAAGGAGATCGTGCGGACCTTGACCGAGCATCGGATCAGCGCGGTTCCGGTCGTGGACGCGGCCGGTCACCTGGTGGGCATCGTTTCCGAGGCCGACCTGCTACCCAAGCAGGAGTACCGGGACGAGCCGGCCAGATTCTCGCTGCTGATGAGTCGAGCCGAGCAGGTCTCACGACTGAAGGCAGTCGCCGATACCGCCCGGGAGCTCATGACCGTCCCGGTGACGACGGTGCAAGACGATCAGACCGTCGTGGACGCAGCGCGGCTTATGGACCGCAAGCTGCTCAAGCGGCTACCAGTGCTCGACGCATCCGGCGAGCTGGTCGGGATTGTGAGCCGGGTGGACCTGCTCGCGGTCTTTCTGCGCGACGACACCGACATCGAAGCCGAGATCGCTACCGACGTCCTCGAGCGGATGCTCGGGCTGGCGGCCGACGTGGTCACGATCGACGTCAGGGACGGCATTGTCTCGCTGACCGGAATCCTCGATGACAGGAGTCGTGTGTGCCTTGCCCTGTATCTCGCCCGGCGCGTCGACGGCGTGGTGGATGTGATCGACCATCTCAGCTACCGGTTCGACGACACCAGCGTCCCGTACTGGAGCTGACCCCGCGGCTCTAGCTACGCGACCTGGCGGTACCGACCGGCTCGGCGAGCGACTCGGCGATCCCGGTAGCCCAGTCGTGGATCTGGCCCCAGTCCCGGTAGTCGCCCTCCGGCGCATGCAGCGCGGTCACGATGGCTCGCTCGGCGAATCCGAGCTGAGACCTGTCCAGCCGCCCCGGGAACACCCGGTGCTCGCGCGCCGCGGCGACGGTGACCATGTCGGCTGCGTCCACCGGTTCGTCCACCGGCGTGGGTGGTTCTCCGACCGGCCCGCTGGAGAACAACCAGACTGGTCGTTCGGCCAGCTCGGCCGCGTGGTCCTCCACGAACTCGGTCGCAGACTTCAGCCAGTGCCCTACGTAGACCGCACTGCCGAGCACGACCGCGTCGTACTCGTCGATCCCGGGGGTGTCCTCGATCGGCGTGACATCGACATCGATCGCCTGCTCGGCGAGCGCCCGGCCGATTGCGGTGGCGATCTCTCCGGTGGCGCCGTGTTTGGATGCGGCCGTTACCAGAACCTTCATGAGCTGCCCTCCCGCTTCACACTTCAGTCCTACCGGATCTCCGGCTCGACCTGAAGGGCCCAACGGCCATACCGGGCGGGACGTTTTTTCCGGCGGCGTCGCGGGCGGCGGCACCCTCGGCGCGTACCGGAGAGGGGACCAACGACTCAGCTAGCTGGGCCGTGGTGCCGCTGTGCCGCAGCCGGCCTTGAGGTGATCACGATCGCCGGCAGCGAGCTGGGCCGGGGGCGCGGCGGACCGCGCTGCATGAGCTGCCCGATCGAGCGAGCCGCCTGAGCAGATCGCGCGAGCCAGCAAGGCGAACGGCTACCGAGCGGTTGACCGCCGGACCCGGACCACTCCGGGCACCGTCCTGGTCAGCCGCTCGGCCAGGTGGCGCTGGTCCTCGGCCGGCCCGCCGCTCAGCTCGACCACACCGTCGCGCACTTCGACCGAGTAGCTGGACCCGTGCGGATCCTGCTCGGTCAGCAGCGCGACCACGTCGGCGCGGATCGCCTGGTCGGATCGGGTCAGTACGCCCAGCAGGTCCCGCCGGCTGACGATGCCGACCAGCTCACGCCCGCGCAGGACCGGCACACTCTTGATCTTCTGCGAGATCATTACCCCGGTCAGCGAGGCCACGTCTGCGGTCTCGGTGGTCGTGGTGACCTCGCTGGTCATGACGTCGGAGACCACGGCCGGTGGCGGCTCGGGCGCACCGGGCCGGAACCGGACCGATGCGCGGGGGTCCGGATCGAACTCCCCGCGCAGCAGATCCATCTCGCTCACGATGCCCACCAGCCGGCCGGCCTCATCGAGGACCGGCGCGGCGGTGACATTGTGCTCGTACAGGGTCCGGATCGCGGCGCGCACCGGGTCGGTCGGCCGGACGGTGATCACCGCTGTAGTCATGACCTCACGGATCAGCATCGCCCAGCCTCCAACCTCAGGTCCGGACCGCCAGCCTCAGGTTCGGACCCAAACCTCAGGCTCGGAACAGCACGACCTTAAGTGCACCCGATTCCTGCGGACGGGAGAACACGTCGTAGGCGTCCTGCATCTCCTCGATTCCGAACCGGTGGGTGACCAGCCCGCCGACGTCGAGCTGCCCGGCTTCGAGCATCCGCAGCAGCGTCGGAGTCGTGTAGGTGTCGACCAGGCCGGTGGTGACCGTCACGTTGCGGATCCACAGGTCCTCTAGATGGAGGGTGGCCGGCTTGCCGTGCACGCCGACGTTCGCGACCCGGCCACCGGGACGGATCAGCCGCGTGCACAGTTCGAAGGTCTCCGGTACGCCCACGGCCTCGATGGCAACGTCGGCGCCCAGGCCCCCGGTCTGCTCGAGTATCTGCGTCTGGACCGAGTCGTCGGCTGCCAGCACGAGGGTGGCGCCGAGTTTCGCGGCCGCGTCGAGCCGGGCTGGAGCCTTGTCGATCACGATGATCGCGCTCGGGCTGTACAGCCGGGCGGTGGCGATCGCGGCCAACCCGATCGGACCGGCTCCGACGATCACGACGGTGTCGCCGGGCCGCACCGCGCCGTTGATCACGCCCACCTCGTACGAGGTGGGCAGGATGTCCGCGAGCAGTACCGCTGCCTCATCGGTTACCGAGTCCGGCAACGGGTGCAGCGAGGTGGCGGCGAACGGAATCCGAGCGAACTGTGCCTGAACGCCGTTGATCCGGTGGCCGAGGATCCAGCCACCGCCGCCTAGGCATTGCCCGTACCTACCCTCGCGGCAGAACCGGCACACGCCGCAGCTGGAGATGCAGGACACCAACACCCGCTGCCCGGCGGAGATGCCGGCAACCGCGGCGCCGGTCTCGACCACGGTCCCTACCGCCTCATGGCCGAGGATCCGGCCGGGGTCGACGGTTGGCACGTCCCCGCCGAGGATGTGCAGGTCGGTTCCGCAGATTGTGACGGTGTCGATCCGGACGATCGCGTCGGTCGGATCCTTGATGGCTGGCTCGGGAACCGATTCCCAGGACCGGCGGCCGGGGCCGTGATAGACGAGCGCCTTCATGACTGCCTCTTGTCGCTCAGCGGCCAGCACGGCTGACCGCAAATGGATGTGGTCTGCATCCATCGCAGCGCGCGCGGGGGTTGATCGGCAGGGCCGAAAGGCCCGCCTGGGTAGGTCGATGGGTCGCGGGCGGCGGCATGTCCGGGACGTTTGCCCCCTGCCACAACTGGCCGAGATCGGCCAGCATGATCTCAACGGAACTCCGAGAGGAGACGAACATGAACGGAACCGACAGTCCGGTGGCGCTGGAGGCTCGGCTGGACGAGCCGCTCAGCCGGTGGTTGTGGCTGGTCAAGTGGCTGCTGGCGATTCCGCACTACATCGTGTTGTTCTTCCTGTGGATCGCATTCGTCGTGGTGGCGATCATCGCGTTCTTCGCGATCCTGTTCACCGGGCGTTACCCGCGCTCGCTGTTCGACTTCAACCTCGG
>DATFRM010000091.1:0-2289 GCA_035263265.1 Actinomycetes bacterium | reverse complement strand
ACCACGGCCGGAGCACTGCGGGCCGACCGGGCCAGGTTGCTGACCGCGATGCCCAGCAGCGAGAACGAGATCGTGGTCAGGACGAACACCCAGCCGAAGGTGAACCAACGCTCGGCAGTCGCGGGCAACTGCAGGTCGAAGAGCACCACGCCAACGGTGAGCAGTACCACGACCTCGGCCGCGCTCGTCACGACTACCAGGACGATCTTGCCCATCAGATACGACAACGGAGGCATTGGGACGCTTCGCAGCCGTCGCAGCGTGCCGTTGTCCTGCTCAGCTGCGATCCATATGCCGAGGCTGACGAACGTGGTCGAAGCGATGCCGCCGGCAATCATGCTGGCGGTAAACACCTGACTGGCGGTAACCCCGGTGCCCTGGAAGCTCTCGGTGAAGATGCTGCCGAGCAGCGCAAGCAGGGTAGGTGGCAGCGCGAACATGAAGACCACCGCGTCCCGCTCTCGGAAGAACATCCTGAGCTCGAGCACGCCGCGAGACAGGCCGATGCGAAGTGCCGACGGTGGCCTGGTTACGGCGATGGACGCGGATGCGGTAGCGACGGCTGTGGTCATGACGTCACGTCTCCGATCAGGTCGAGGTAGATGTCTTCCAGTGAGGGCCGGGTCACGACCAGCCCAGGCACCGGACCGCCGAAGCGTCGGGACAGCTCCGCGACGGCGCCCGATGGATCCGAGGTAGTCACAGCCCGGGGCGTGCCGCCGTCGAGCCAGCGGACCTCGGCCGGAGCATCGGCCCGGCCGCCTAGCTCGGCCGGCGAGCCGACCGAGACCAACCGCCCGGCGGTGATGACGCCGACCCGATCGGCCAGCGCCTCGGCCTCGTCGAGATAGTGCGTAGTGAGCAGGACCGTGGTGTCGCCGCGGAGCGCCCGGATGATCTCCCAGAACTGCCGCCGTGCTTCCGGATCGAACCCAGTCGTCGGCTCGTCCAGGAAGAGCAGCCGCGGGCGGCCCACAATCCCGAGTGCGACATCCAGGCGCCGCCGCTGCCCGCCGGACAATGCGAGCAGGCGCAACCCGGCGCTGTCCGACAGGCCGACGCAGGCGATCACCTCGTCGGGCTGGTTCGGGCTGGGGTAGTACCGGGCGTAGTGGCGGACAACCTCGGCCACGGTGAGCTGACCGGCATCGTGCACCTCCTGGAGGACGACGCCGATCTGGACGCGCCAGTCGAGGCCAGCGCGCTCCGGATCTTGGCCCAGCACCTGGACCCGGCCGCGGTCGCGGCGGCGATGCCCGGTCAGGATCTCGATGGTGGTCGTCTTGCCGGCGCCGTTCGGGCCGAGTAGCGCGAACACCTCGCCGTCCTCGATCGTGACGTCGAGGTCGTCGACGGCGGCGTGCGCACCGTAGGTCTTGCGGAGGTTGTGGACATCGATCGCGGTCATGCCTCGATCGTGGGTGTTATCGCGGGTAGCGCGGGACCTCCACCCGACCGACTCCGGTGTCCTCCGATCGAAGGACACCGCCACCGCGAGGACCGTGTTCATGGCGCTGCCCGGGCTCCGGCGGATTCACAGCGTGGCATTGGTACCGTTCCCTCCGGTGCGGTTGAGGGTGATCGGTAGCGGTGGTGCTTGGCCGGAGGCCGGCAGCGCTTGTAGCGGCTACCTTCTCGAGCACGACGGCTTCCGGCTGCTGGTTGATGTCGGGTACGCGACGCTGCCGCGGCTGTTGCAACACATTGGCGCCGAGCAGATCGATGCGGTGTTCATCAGCCACGGTCATCCGGATCACTGCGCGGATCTGAGCCCGCTGCTGCGTGCGCGTGCGCTGCGCGACAACCCCGCCGCTGCACTGCCGGTGTACGCCTTGCCGGGTGCGCTGGATGCGGTGCTGGCTCTCGACCGGCCGGGCATGCTGGCCGCCGCCCACGAGTTGCACGAGTTCACCGCGGGAAGCCGGCTTGCCATCGGACCGTTCGAAGCCGACACTCGCCTGCTCCCGCACTGGGTGCCGAACGCCGGGGTCCGGCTGCGTGCTGGCGACCGAACCGTGGTCTACACCGGAGACACCGGCCCAGGCCCGGACGTGGTCGAGCTCGCGCGCGGTGCCGACCTGTTCCTAGCCGAGGCCAGCTACGTTGATCGGATGCCGGACGACTCGCGAGACTTCCTCACCAGCGCGAGTCAGGCCGGGCGGCAGGCCGCCGCCGCAGGCGTCGGTCACCTGCTGCTCACCCACCTGTTGCCCGGCACGGACCACGAGGCCGCCCTTGCCGCGGCCGGTGCGCACTATCAGGGCACTCTTGGCCTTGCCACGATGGGCA
>DATFRM010000090.1:0-6326 GCA_035263265.1 Actinomycetes bacterium | reverse complement strand
GACCGCCGGGCCGCGCGGTCCGGTGGTGGTGACGATGCCGGAGAACCGGTGCACCCCGCCGGTGGTGGAACGGCTGCGCGAGGTACTGCGCACCCATCCCGGCCGCACCGAGGTGCACCTGCACCTGAAGAGCCCCTCAAGGACCCTGGTCATGAAGCTGAACCAGCAGGTCAGCCCGACATCGGCGCTGATGGGTGATCTGAAGGCGCTGCTCGGTCCGGCCTGCCTCGGCTGATCGTGCGCGTCCGAGGCCGCCGGCGATCAGCGGCGATGCCGGTCGGTGATCGACCTAGTGCCGATTCGTCACCCGAGTCTGATTGACTGTCAGATGTCCCTAGCCGCTGCGGTTCTGGATCTAGGAGCACGACATGACAACGGGGGACGAGCGCCCATTCGACGGGACGCGACCAGACGAGACGGATCCGTCCGATTCACTTGATCAGACACTGAGCGAGCCGCCGGCGAGCGACCGGCCGCCAGATGGTCAGCCGGACCGCGGGCCCGCCGGGCCTGAGCCGGGTCACGCGCCCTTCGCCTCGCCCGCTGGTTGGGCGTCGAGCGAGGGTCCGGGAGCCGACGCCGAGGCGACGCTGCCGGGGGACGAGCTGGCATTCGGGTCCGGGCCATCCGCGCGTCGCCCATGGGGATTGATCGGCGTCGCCGCCGCCGTCGCCCTGGCTGTGCTGGTCGGCGGCGTGGTGTTCGCGGTCGGCAAGCTTTCCGGTGGCGGCACCCAGCCCGAGGAGCTGGTTCCGGCCAGCGCATTCGCGTTCGCCAAGCTGGACCTCGATCCGGCCGCCGGCCAGAAGGTCGCGGTCATGCAGTTCTTGCGGCACTTCCCGGATGCGGCCGACGCCCTCGGCGAGCACGACGACATTCGCGAGGCCATTTTCGGCCAGGTTGCCGAAGACGCCGGCCTGGACTATGCCGACGATGTCGAGCCCTGGCTCGGCGACCGGTTCGCGGTGGCGGCGGTCCCCGGGCCCGCCGGCAAAGGTCCGGACGTCGGCATGTACCTGCAGGTCAGCGACCAGGACAAGGCCGCCGGACCGCTAGCCAAGATGTTCGGCGACGAGGGCGAACCGGCCGCGGTGACATTCCGCCGGGGCTACGCCGTCGTGGGCCAGGACGAGGCGGTGCTGGAGCGGGTGGAGGCGGCCGCCGCCCAGGGCACGCTGTCATCGGCGACGTCGTTCGAGTCCGACATGGCCGATCTCGGAGGCGATGAGGTCGCCGCGGCCTGGGTCGATCTCGAGCGAGCGCTGGCCGCGGCCGCGGCCGGCCAGCCGGGTGGGCTTGCCGGGCTGCCGGCCAACCAGCAGCAGTTGTTCGACGCGTTCCGGGGCCGGATCGCGGTATCCGCGCGGTTCACCGGCGAGTACGCAGAGGTCTTCGGGCGTGCCGTTGGGCTGGACGTCACCGGCGGGTTGAGCCGGTCGGCCAAGCCGGTCGGTCCGGTCATGCGCAACCTGCCGCCGAGCACCGGCGTCGCGCTCGCGATCTCCGGCATCGGCTCCAGCCTGCAGGAAACCTGGCCGAAACTGACCGATGCGCTCGGTCAGGCGAGCGGCGGCGAGGCGGAGCAGATCGAGGCCATGCTCACGCGCCTCGAGCAGGAGTACGGGCTGAAGCTGCCCGAGGACCTGGGCACGCTGCTCGGCGACCCGACGCTGTTCGCATTCGATCTGGGCACGTTCCAGTCGCAGGTGCCTCTTGTCGGCATGCGCGCGGTGACCGATCCGGCAGCCGCCGAAGACGTGGTGCACAAGGTCATGAGCGCGCTCGAGTTCGAGTTCGGGGTCGACGTGTCCTCCCTACCGGTGCACTGGAAGACAACGGGTGACAGCCTGTACATCACCAGCACCCCGAGCTACACCCAGGCGCTGCAGCAGGGTGGCACGGTGTCCGATTCGGCGTTCGAGACCGCTCTGCCTGATCTCGACAGCGCGCAGATGGCGCTCTGGGTTGACGTGGACGGCATCGCGTCCGGCATGCCATCCAGCGACGAGGTCGATCAGGTGGCCGGCCACATTGCCGGCATCGGCTTCACCGCCGGCTACGAGGACTCCGGCAACGCCACGTTCCGGCTGCGGGTGGTCGCGGACTAGCGCGGGTAGCGGACGCGGTTCGTCGATCGCGCTGCGCCTCGGTACGTCCGGGTTAGGCTGCCAGCGATGAGTGCGCGCTACCCCGACCCCGACCCGGCCGACCCGTGGACGCCGGTAAGCCGGCCGCCTGGGTACCAAGGGCCGGCGGGGGCGGAAACCGACCACGGTGACGGGTGGGCACCGGCCGGATCGAGCCGGCCGGGCTGGGGCATGCCGTCCTATCCGCCGTTCACCGCCCGGCCGCCGATCGTGACCGCACGTGATCTGTCGGCGGCGCTGATCGTGATCGTGGTTTCCGCGGCGCTCGGGATCGCGGCCGGGTTCGTCTGGATCGCGGTGGCGCCGAAGCTCGAGTTGGAGGTGCAGGGCGACACCGCGATACCGGTCCGGCCGGAGGGCGAAGCGCTGATCGGCATCGACGGCACGTTCGCGCTGATCGCGATCGGTGGTGGCGTGCTGTGCGCGATCGCCGCTTACCTGTGGCTCCGGCGCGGCATCGGGGTGGTGTGCGCGCTTGTTGCCGGCGGATGGCTCGCCGCCTGGCTGGCCGCGCAGGTCGGCGGCTGGGCCGGCCCGGCCGCACTGGCCACGCACCGCGGTGACCCGGACGGAACCGTTTTTACCCAGCCACTCGACCTGCGCGCCACCGGAGTGGTCCTGCTCTGGCCGATCGCTGCGCTGCTGGTCTACCTGCTGCTGACGCTGCTATTCGACCACGAGGAGCGGCCGCGCGGTGACGGCGGCTGGTCCCAGCGGCCCTGGTAGTACCTCACCGGCCGATCGGAGCCAGCGTGGCCCGGGTCAGCCGCACGAGATCGGTAACGCCCAGCTCCAGGTCGAGCCCGCGGCGCCCGGCCGAGACCAGCACGGTGGAAAAGCCGAGCGCGCTGTCGTCCACAACGGTCGGCAGCGTTTTGCGCTGGCCGAGGGGGCTGATCCCGCCGAGCACGTAGCCGGTAGTTCGCTCGGCCCTGGCCGGGTCGGCCAGGCTGGCCCGTTTCCCGCCGACGGCGGCGGCCAGTGCCTTCAAATCGAGCTGGCCGCTGACCGGGACAACCGCCACGGTCAGCGTGCCGTCGATGTCCGCGACGAGGGTCTTGAACACGCGCTGCGGGACCACTCCGAGCGCCTCGGCCGCCTCCCGGCCGTACGACGGGTTAGCCGGATCGTGATCGTAGGGGCGCAGCGTGAACCGGACGCCTGCCCTGAACAGCGCCACCGTCGCCGGGGTGGATCCGGACCGGTTGTCCTTGCTCAGCCTGCCCTCCCTCGACCGACGCCACTGCGCGGTCTCACCCTAGGCTCAGGACATGCCGAAGGTGTCACCGGAATCGGCCTCGAAGGCAAGCGTGACCGAGGGCACCCCGTCCGGCGCCGGCTAGGCAGCGCCCAGCCTGGTCGGTAACTCACTGGGGCGAGCGATGATCGGCTAGTACCCTGAACGCATGACCTGGCGACATTGATCCAACCCTGATCTCGACGTGGTGGCCGCCGGCCGGGGTGTACGTCCACTGGCCCGGCGGCTCTACGCGTACGCGCTGTTCGACGAGCTGATACCGCTCTACCCGCTGTACGCGGTGATATTTGCCGATCACGGTCTGTCCGGTGGTCAGATCTCCAGCCTGTTCGTGCTGTGGTCAGCAGTCGTATTCCTCCTCGAGATCCCGTCCGGCGCCTGGGCGGACACGTTCTCCCGCCGCACGATGCTGACGGTCGGGCCGGTGCTATCTGGTGCGGGGTTCGCATTGTGGACGTTCCTGCCGTCCTATCCGGCGTTCGCCGCCGGGTTCGTGCTGTGGGGACTGCAGAGCGCCACCCGGTCCGGCACGCTGGAGTCGCTGGTGTACGACGCGCTGGCCCGGCTCGACGCCACCGCTAGCTACCCGCGACTGGCCAGCCGGTCCAGGGCGATCGGGCTGACCGCAGGCCTGGTAGCGACCGCGGCCGCGACACCGCTGTTCGCGCTCGGCGGGTACTCACTGGTCGGTGGCGTCAGCGTTGCGTCCTGCCTGCTGATGGCCGTGGTCGGCGCCCGCTTTCCGGTGCCACCCGCTCGCCCGCCCGGCCCGCCGGGACCGGACGGCGAGCTGCCCGAACCGGCCGGCGGGTTGTCGGGACCGGACGGCGAGTCTGAGGACGAAACGGACGCGTCCGGTGGCTATCTCGCGATGCTCCGGTCCGGGCTGGCCGAGTCGATCAGTAGCCCGCCGGTGCGGCAGGTCGTCCTGCTCACCGCCGCGCTCGGTGGGATGCTCGCGATCGATGAGTACTTCCCGCTGCTGGCCACCTCGGTCGGCGCGGGTCCGAGCAAAGTGCCGCTGCTGGTCCTGCTGCCAAGCCTGGGCACGGTGGTCGGCGCGCTCGCCGCGGCCAGGTACGCAGCCGCCCACCGCAACGGTCTGGCGGTGGTGATCGGGACCGGCGCCGTCGCGCTGGGCGTCGGCTCGGCGCTGGCCCATCCGACCGGCTTCGTACTGATCGCGATCGGATACGGCCTGATCCAGCTGGCGCTCGTAGTTGCCGAGGTGCGGCTGCAGGACCGGATCGACGGCCCGGCCCGGGCCACGGTCACCTCGGTGGCCGGCTTCGGCGCCGATGTAGTCGCGGTGTTGATGTACACCAGCTACGGCCTGGGTTCGGTGGTCCTCGACCCGGCCGCGGCCCTGGCCGTGCTCGCGCTCCCGCCGTTCGGGATTGCCGTTGTCCTTGCCGCAAGCGGGCCGCATCGGCGGCTTCGTAGGCCAAGATGGTCGCGATCACGAAAGTAGGCCGGGTCGAGCCGGAGGGGCGCCCGCATGGAGACCGTGGTTCACCCACCCGCCGAGCGCGCGGACGTCCCGTTCGGACCGCGACGTAGCTCGCGCGGATCGGTGCGGGACGCGGGCTGGGAATGTGACGAGCTGGGAACGTTCCGCGCGCTGATTCCGGCCGGCTCGCCGCGGTTCTCCTGGCTGCGGCCGTCGGTGCTGTGGGAGTCGCGCAACGACATTCTGGCCCGGCTGTTCGGGGATCCGTCGAACCAGATCCGTCGCCGGTGGATGGCCGCCCAGCGCGCCCGCGGCGTGGATCCGCTGTTCCGGATCGACCGTACCGATCTTGCCGGCACGGAATTCTCGTTCCTGCTCATCGGTGATCCGGGCGAGGGCGACATGTCCCAGTTCGCGGTTGTGCCCGGGTTGAACCGGGTGGGGGCCAGCTCCGCGTTCGCCGTCCTGTGCAGCGATGTGGTGTATCCGACCGGGGTCGGCGACGACTACGGCCGCAAGTTCTTCCAGCCCTACCGGGCGTATCCGGCGCCGATGTTTGCGGTACCCGGCAACCACGACTGGTACGACGGTCTGGGCGGGTTCATGCGAATCTTCTGCGACGCGCCACCGCTACCGAGACAGGAGATGACCGGATCCAGGCCGGGGTGGTTGAACCGGACCCGGCTGCGGGACCGGTTCTGGGCGCCGACCAGGCTAGTGGACGAGGCGGCGCTGACCACCGCGCGCGTCCTGCGCGGCGGCCCGAGACAGCAGGCCACGCAGCCCGGGCCGTACTGGGTGCTGGATGCCGGGCCGCTGCGCATCGTCGGCATCGACACCGGCATCGTCGGCGGCATCGACCTCGACCAGGGGGCCTGGCTGCACGAGATGTCCGCAGACCCACGACCGAAGATCCTGGTCACCGGCAAGCCGATCTATGCGCGGAATCGGTACGACCCGTGCCCGATCGAGGGCGGCGGCACCGTCGACGACATCGTGCGCGATCCGGCCAACGGCTACCTGGCGGCGATCGGCGGCGACATCCACAACTACCAGCGCTACCCGGTCCGGGTCGGCGACCGGCTGATCCAGTACGTCGTCGCCGGCGGCGGGGGCGCGTTCATGCACGCCACCCACACGATCCCGCGGATCTCGGTGGGCGGGGTGAGCGAGGACGAGTTCAAGTGCTACCCGCTGCGCGGCGACTCGCTGTCGTTCTACAGCAAGCTGTACGACAAGCGGCTGCGCCTGCGCGGCCGGCTGGCGATCGAGCCGGACCAGGCCGCGGCCTACATGGCCAACCGGGTCGGCAACCTGACGCCGCGGGTCGGCAACCGCGACGTGACCGTGCGCCGGAGCACCTCGATCAAGGCCGCGATCCTGTCCGGGCTGCCGGTCGAAAGATACTTCCAGCGGTATTTCTCAGAGTTCTCCGACTGGGACACCCCGCCGTTCTTCAAGAGCTTCCTGG
>DATFRM010000089.1:0-7476 GCA_035263265.1 Actinomycetes bacterium | reverse complement strand
CTGACCTGCGCGCACGGGTATCGAGCGGAGCGACTGGACCATCTGGTGCACTACCTGCTCGGCCAGCAGCTGGCCGACGGCGGGTGGAACTGTGCCACCCGCACGGATAGAAGCAAGCACAGTTCGTTCCACACCAGCATCCAGGCCCTGGAGGCGCTGGATGCATACGCCGGCGCGAGCGGTCGGGTCGAGGCCAGCCAGGCAGCGGCGCGTGGCCAGGAGTTCTTCCTCGCCCACCGGCTGTACAAGTCGCATCGCACCGGCGCGGTCGCCATCCGCGGGAGCACCCGCTTCCCAGCCTTCCCGGAGTGGCACTTCGATGTGCTGCGCGGCCTCGAGTACTTCGCGCAAACCGGAACACCGCGCGACGAGCGGCTAGGCGATGCGATCGACGTGGTGCGGCGGGCACGAGGTGCCAATGGCCGGTGGCACACCTACGCCGCCTATCCGGGACGCCAGTGGTTCCAGCTCGAGCAACCTGGCCCCGGCCGGTGGACCACCTGCCGCGCGCTCCGAGTGCTGCGCTGGTGGGATCCGGCGAGTGGCTAGGTTCTGGTGGGATGAGTGGCTGGCGCCTTGCGATGGCGCCGAACGGAGGTCTACGCGATGTGCTTTGACAGCGAATCCGGACCGCCGATCGGGGATGGTCCGATCGCCGAGGTCGACCGTGAGTCGCTAACCCTCACCGCCGCCGACGGAGCCATATTTCAGGCATTCACGGCCCGTCCACAAACGGTTACCGGCATCGGTGTGGTGGTCATGCCCGACGTGCGCGGGCTGTACCGGTTTTACCGGGAACTGGCCGTCTGTATTGCCGAGGTGGGTCACACCGCTGTCGCCATCGACTACTTCGGTCGCACCGCGGGTATCGGCGAGCGCGACGAGGACTTCCCCTACATGGAGCACGTTGCGCAGACGACCCGAGCCGGCGTGCAGGCCGACGTCGATGCGGCCGCAGCCTATCTGCGCACGCCGGAAGGTGGTTCGTGCCAGACGGTGTTCACCGTCGGGTTCTGTTTCGGTGGCCGACGGTCCTTCGTCGCCGCGGCGCTTGCTCGGGATCTGACCGGCGTGATCGGCTTCTATGGCAGGCCTGGCCCCGGGCCCGACGGACCGGGCCCCAGCGCGGTGGCCGAGTCGATCTCGGTGCCGGTGCTAGCCGTCTTCGGCGGGGCGGACGACGGGATTCCACCGGAAGACGTCTCCGATTTCGAGCGTGCGCTCACCGCCGCCCGCGTCGACCATGAGGTGATCACCTACCCAGGAGCACCGCACAGCTTCTTCGACCGCCGCTACGAGGACCACGCGGACGCCTCCGCCGACGCGTGGCGGCGCGTGCTGGCGTTCATCGACCGACATGGTTCGCCGAACCGAGGGTAAGCCGGTACAGCCGCTCAAGATCCGTCAGCTCGCGCGGGAGAACTCGGCGATCCAGTTGGTCTCCCAGGTCGTGCCGCCATCGGTGGAAAACGCTTGATCCCAGCGAGCTGTGGTTGCGGTGATCTCCGACCACACGTACCGGACCTGGATCGGCTTGCCGTCATACACATCGGGGCTGGTGAACACGCCGCGCCCATCCTCGCCGAACCGGCCGACCACCGGCGGTAGCGACAGTCCGCTTCGGCTGCTCGCCCAATACAGCGACCACTCGTCGCTGGACTTGTCGTACAGGCGCAGCGTCACCCCACCGAACCCTTGGGTCGGGAACATGGCCTCGTCGAAGTTGCCGACGCCATCCAGGACATTCCACGACCGGTGGACGCCGGGGAACTCGTACCAGTCATCGCTTTCGGCGAGCGGCCGCCGCAACCGGCGCTGTGTCGACGTCCAGTTGCCAACGAACCAGTCAAAGTTGTTGTCCATGGCTGGACCGTAGGGGGCTTCACTGCCACCTTGTGTCAGTGAAGTCGAGCCGCCTTCTGTCCATCCTGCTGCTGCTCCAGGCCCGAGGCCGGATGACCGCCGCACAGCTCGCCGCCGAGCTCGAGGTATCGGTGCGGACCATCTACCGCGACATCGAGTCGCTGCAGCTGGCTGGCGTTCCGCTCTACGGCGGTGCCGGGCACGCCGGCGGGTACCAGCTGCTCGCCGGCTATCGCACTCGGCTGACCGGGATGAACGCACGCGAGGCGGAGGCGCTGTTCCTTGCCGGTATTCCGGGCCCAGCCGCCGAGCTCGGGCTCGGCTCGGACCTGGCTGCGGCTCAGCTGAAGCTGCTCGCGGCGCTGCCGTCCGAGCTGCGGGATCAGGCCGACCGGCTGCGTGCTCGGTTCCTGCTCGACGCGCCGGGCTGGTATGCGCCGGACGACGACATCCGATTCCTGCCCGCGGTCGCCGAGGCAGCCTGGCACGGGCGCGTGCTTGACATCCGCTACCGCCGATGGAAGGAACCGACGGAGGTCGGCAGGCGGATCGAGCCGTACGGTCTCGTGCTCAAAGCCGGCCGTTGGTATGTCGTCGCCGGGCCAGGGCCACGGACATACCGGATCGACCAGATCCTGGATCTCACCGCCGGCGACGACGAGTTCAAGATCCCGGGAGACTTCGACCTCGCCGCCTACTGGCGCGACTACCAGGCCGACTTCTTGGCCCGCTTGTACCAGGGCCAGGCCGTTGTCCGGCTCGCGCAGGGTGCCGAGTCCTGCTTCAGCGGTGTGGCCGCCCGTGCGCTGGCTGCCACCGGCACGGCGGAGCCGGACGGCTGGATCCGCGCGGTGCTCCCGATCGAGTCGCTCGACCATGCGCACAAGACATTCCTGGCGTTGGGCGCCGATATCGAGATTCTCGAGCCACCGGAGCTTCGCGCCCGTCTGGCCGCTACCGCACGCGTCCTAGCTACTCGCTACGGCAGTTGATGGCGTTCCGGCGGGAAACGGCCGGACTCGTCGGTTGCGTCCCGGGCCGATCAGCTTTATGCATGTATCGACGCGGCATGGCGCGATACCTTAACCATGACGGAGCCCCCGGTCAGTACGACGACCCGGGCCCCGCATTCGAGTGCACCGGGGTTCCCCGAGGGGGCGGACATGACCGATCAGACACCGAATCGACTCTCCCGCAATGTCGTACAACTCGGCTTCGCTATCGTCGCCACTCTGGCGATTGTCGCCGGCCTAGCCTCTCCCGCCTACGCGGACTTTCCACACTTCAGGAGTGCTTCGGTCACCTTGGCTGGCGGCTCACAAGCCACGGCTAAGGTGAGCGCGTCGACTGACACCGTCTCGATACAGCTGCCCAACCTGTTGTTCAACTGGACCGAGGTAGGCCTCGGGAGCGGCGATGTCGTCTATAGCCTCGAGACGGTAGTGACCGCCACGTTCGGATGCGTGAATGGCGGTACGAACAATCCGAAGGCCTCGAACAAGACCACCGTGACGGAGCCCGTTGAGGCGTCCGCCGAGCTTGCCGCCGACCGGAACGGACGGATCACCGGCAGCATCGTTCTCGTAACCGGGTCGATCTCCTCCCCGGCCGGTTTCTCGTGCCCGCCTGGACAGACCGAGGCTGCCCTCGAGGCGGCCTTCACCCACAACACGATCACGGACACGACGAACGGTGTGACCGCCACGGATGACGACATCACAGTCCCCCTGGGCCCCTGACCCAGAGTCCGCGGTCGCGATCCGCTGCGACCGCTGCCAGGAGCTGACGTCGCGGCCGGCTCGATTCTGCCGGCAATGCGGCGCCCCACTGCCTGCCGACCGGGTCATCTCCACGGCCGCCGCCACCCAGGAGGTACGTAAGACCGTCACGTGCATGTTTTGCGATGTCGTCGAGTCAACCGCACTTGGGGAGCGGTTGGATCCCGAGGCCGTACGCCGGGTGATGTCGCTCTACTTCGATGAGATGCGCCGAGTCGTGGAACGGCACGGCGGAACGGTGGAAAAGTTCATCGGCGATGCGGTGATGGCGGTTTTCGGTGTGCCGAGACTGCACGAGGATGACGCGCTGCGGGCCGTTCGAGCCGCGCGAGAGATGTCCGCCGCTCTGCAAGACCTCAACGAGGAGGTCGGCACCGCTTGGGGCGTCACCATCGCGGCGCGCATCGGGATCAACACCGGCGAGGTCGTCGCTAGCGAGACCCAGACCGATCAGCGACTCGTGACCGGAGACGCGGTCAACGTGGCTGCCCGGCTGGAACAGCACGCGGCCGCGGGTGAGATCTTGCTTGGCGAAACCACTTATCGGCTCGTGCGGGACGCCGTTGTAGCCGATCCGCTCGTACCTATTGCGCTCAAGGGCAAGGCGGCTCCACTAACCGCCTACCGGTTGCGCCAGGTCACTCCGGATGCTCCATGGCTGCAACGCCGGCTGGACGCGCCGATCGTCGGCCGTGCGGAGGAGTTGGCGACACTCGATGAGCTGTTCCAGCAATGCTTGCCGGCCGCATGCCGGCTGGTGACCGTAATTGCCCCCGCCGGGCTGGGGAAGTCGCGCCTCGTCCGCGAGTTCATCCAGCGCATTCGCGGGCGGGCGCGAGTGACTCGTGGCCGCTGTCTGCCGTATGGCGAAGGGGTCACCTACTGGCCGATCGCGGAGCTGGTCCAAGATCTTGCCGGGTTTGCCCCGACCGACGACCTCGACCACGCGCGAGCCCGCATCCTCAGCCTGGTGCAGGCAACGGGGGCCGCGGGTGGTCATCACCATGAGGCCGACGCCAGGCATGTCGCCGAGGTAGTCGCGGGGGCCATCGGTCTGTCCGGCTCGACGGCGGAGACCACCGAGATCGCGTGGGCGGCGCGCCGCCTACTGGAGACAACCGCGGTGGCCAGCGGTCCACTCGTGGTGGTGATCGAAGACATCCATTGGGCCGAGCCCGCGCTGCTCCACCTGATCGAGCACGTCGCGACATTGACGTCGGATGTTCCGCTGCTCATCGTGTGCACGGCGCGGCCGGAGCTTGCGGAGGTCGCGCCCGGCTGGTCAGACGCGGTTCCGCATGCCGTGCGGCAGCCGCTCCATCCGCTCGGGGTAGGCGATCTCGATGCTCTGCTCGACCGACTGCTCGATGGTATGCAACTGCCTGAGCAGCTGGGAACTCGGATCGTTACCGCATCCGAAGGAAACCCGCTGTTCGTCGAGGAACTCGTCCGCATGCTCATCGACGACACCATCCTGGTGCGAACTGACGACGGTTGGGTGGCCACGGCCGAGCTGACCGACCTGGTGATCCCACCCAGCATCACGGCAATCCTCGCCAGCCGGCTCGATCGGCTCGAGACCTCGGAGCACGCCTTGATCCAGCGAGCCGCGGTAATGGGTCGCGAGTTCTACCGGGAGGCACTCGAGCAGGTGGGCGTGGGCAGCCTGCCCCGACTCGAGGACGATCTGCGGTCTCTGGTGAGCAAGCAACTGGTCCAGCGAGTGGGCCCGGGCTTCGGCGGATCCGAGACCTACCGCTTCTTCCACCTACTCACCCGGGATGCGGCGTACGCGAGCGTTCCGAAGGAGGTTCGGGCCGAACTGCACGAGCGGTTCGCCGATTGGCTCGAGGCGGGAGCCGGCACCCGGTCCACCGAGTATGAAGAGATCATCGGTTATCACCTCGAGCAGGCGGTCCGGCACCTCCGCGAGCTGGGCAGGCGCGACGGGCGGGACGGTGTGCTCGGTACCCGCGCGGGACGGTGGCTGTCGGCAGCCGGCCGCCGGTCGCTCGCCCGCGATGACATGTCCGCCGCGTCGAATCTGCTCGAACGAGCCGTCGCCATGCTCCAGCTGGCAGATCCGGAACGCCCGGCGCTGTTGCGGGATCTCGCTACCGCACTGGTCGCTCGTGGCCGGTTCGACGACGCCGAACAGGCGCTGAACCAGGCGAACGAATCCGCGCGCCTGGCCGAGGACCATGCCCTTGCCGATCTCGCCGCACTCGATGGGCATTTCATCCGGCTGCGCACCCAGCCGGACGGGGAGTTCGAGGAGGTCAGGCGGGCAACCGACGACGCCTACCGGGCTTTCAGCGAGGCTGCGAACGACATCGGCTTGGCCCGGGTCTGGCGGCTGCGCGCCGAGCTCGACTGGATGGCCTGTGCCTACGGACGCACGACCGAGGCGCTTGATCGCGCCCTCCGCCACGCGCATCGTGCGGGAGAGGTGAGGGAGGAGTCGGCGATCACGATCTGGCTCGCCGCCTGCTTGGCGCTTGGACCGACCCCGGCTGGCGAAGCCATAACACGCTGCCACGAACTGCTCGAGCGTGCCCGCGGGTCGCGCCGGGCAGAGGCGACCGTCGGCACGGTCCTGGCATACCTGTCGGCCATGGCAGGTGCGAAGGAAGACACTCGAACGTATCTAGAGCGCAGCCGACGGCGGCATGAAGAGCTCGGCCTGACCTTCACTCGTGCCCATTGGACCGTGCTGTCCGGGATGGCGCTGCTCTACATCGGTGATCTGGAGGCTGCGGAGGCGGAGCTGCGGTGGGGGTACGAGACTTTGCGCGACATGGGTGAGCGGGCCGCGCTGTCCACGGTGGCGGCCTACCTGGCCCGCGTGCTAGTCGCCGAAGGCCGCTACGCCGAGGCGGAGGCGCTCACGGTCGAGTCGGAGCAAACCGCGGCCGCCGGCGATCTGGCGTCGCAGATCGCCTGGCGCGGCACCAGGCTGCCGTGCCGGCTCGCGGTCGGCGACATCGTCGGGGCGGATGAGCTCGGTCGGGCGGCGTTGGCGCTGGCCGAGAACACCGACGACCTAGAGCTTCTGGGCTATGCCCATGCGGGGCTCGCCGCTGTGATGGCCGCGGCCGGTGATCCGCACGGCGCGGCGGCCGAGACAGCCGCGGCATCAGCTGCGTACCGCGCCAAGGGCGATGTCGTGTCGGCGCCGATGCTCGACGTCGGTGCCGCCGCCGGAGTGTCGACCGGCCCGGAGTCGCTGCTGAAGCGCGGCTAGTCGGATGGCAGGAACCCGGGTCCGAAGGCAGGGCGATCGCCGTGCGGCGATCCGGGAGGTGCTTCGGTCACCGGACGTCCGGCGGATCGAGTCCGGCTGGGGGCTTTCCGTTGTCGCCGAGGGCGCGAGCACGGTTGCCCTCGTGGTGTTCGCGTACGCCGAGGGCGGGGCCACGCTGGTTGCGGTGTACGGGCTCTTCCGCATGATCGCCGGCATTGCGGTGGCGCTTGCGGTCACCAGCATCGGCGATCGGGTACGCGGCGAGGTGTTGTTGCGGGGCTCGACCGCTGCGAAAGCCATCCTGCTCACGCTCGCGGCGGTCACGGCGGCTGTCGAGGGGCCCGCGCTCGGCGTGGTCGGTCTGGCCGCGGCCAGCTCCGGACTGGAAGGCGCGTACCGGCCCCTGCAGGCGTCGCTACTGCCGTGGCTCGTGCGGACGCCCGCCGAGCTGGCTGCGGCCAATGTCGTCGCCTCAATGATGGAGAGCACAGGCGCGCTGATCGGGCCGGTGTCGGCAGGTGTCCTGCTGGCCGTGACTGACCCGGCGGCGTCGATTGCTCTCGCCGCCGCGTTTTTCGGTCTCGCCTGGCT
>DATFRM010000088.1:0-8770 GCA_035263265.1 Actinomycetes bacterium | reverse complement strand
ATCGGCGGGCAGCGTAGCGAGGTGGCCAGCTCCTGCGCGCGCTGTACGGGCTGCCGTCCCAGGGCCGGCCGAGTACGGCGGCTACCGCCTGCCGCAGCTCGGCCACCGCGGCGGTGTCCCCGGGCTCAGGCAACCGGGGCTTGAGGCCGAGGTATCGCGCATACCCGGCTTCGGCCTCGACTACGTGCCCGATCATCTTTGTCCGGTCCCGACCGCCGCCGCGAGGACCCTTGCGCAGTTCCTCGGGTGCGCCGGCGGCCACCTGCTCGAACACGGTCCACGCGGCCGCGACGAGTGCGGCCAGCCGGGCTGCCTCGGGTGCGTCCACCGGCGCCTGCTCGGACGGGACGATCGCGCCCGGAACGCCGAAGTCGGTGCCCGCATCGCCGGGCACCTGTTCGATGACCTCGAGCCGGTCGGCCAGCCCGGCCGGGAACTCCTGTTCGGCCTGCCCAGCGACCGGCGCGTACCGCGACGCATAACTGGCCAGCGCCTCCAGCGCGAGCTCGATGTTCTTGCCGGATCGGCACCAGCCTGGCCAGTCCAGCGCACTGGCGAATACCCGCTTGCTGCCGATCTCCAGCGACACCGCAAGCGGATCCGACCGGACGGCTCCCGTCGTCACGACGGGATCTTCTCACGCCTGGTCCGCCTGATCCGCTGCGCGCCGACTTGGGGTAGTTCGCTTCACTTTCGCACCAGTCTGTGGAACCCTGCGACCTCGGCGGGCGTCTGGTAGCCGAGGGGCGGGGCCGAAAGTTGCGCAACCTCGGGAGGCGGGGCCGTGGACTCGATCGGCGCCCAACTGTGGCTTGTCGGGTACGACGTCGGTAAGGGTGGGCCGCGCGGCGGCCGCCGGCTCAGCTACGCGATCACCGGTGGCCTGCTCTGCGATCTGTTGCTGCGCGGGAAGATCGGCGCCGACGAGCAGTGGTGCCGCCTTACCGACCCGACCCCGCTCGACTGGGTCGCTCCGGACGACCTGCTCGGCCAGATCGCGGCGGAGCCCGCGCGGTCCCGGACCTGGCTCGGCTGGGTCCGCGGCTACGCCAGGGACGCCCAGAACGCGGTGGTCGAGGAACTCGAGCAGCACGGAAGGCTGGTCCGCTACGAGCGGCGGGTGCTCGGCGTGCTCGCGCTGCCCAGGCACTCGCTGATCGACCCGACCAGAGCGGAGCGGCTACGCACCGCGATCGGACACGCGGTCACCGCTCCACCCGGCGCGCCGTGTGAGCGCCGACTCGCCGCGCTCACGGTGCTGACCAACCTGGCCGGCCTGGCACCTGCGCCGGCCGGAGACAATCGGATGAAGGTCACGGCACGTGCGGACGAGCTCGAGGCGACGCTCCCGGCCGGGGCTCGGGCCGTCCTGGCTGCGGTGCGGGCCGCCATCGCGGACGCCTACGTTCCCGCGGTGGCCGTGGGGTGAGCCGCGCCGGCGCCACCGCACTCGGTCGGTTCCGGCAGGTAGCGTGAACGACCTTCGGTTGCGGTAGAAGGGGAAAGCGTGCGCGGCTCGGTAGTGCGGGGGATCGTCATCGGCCTAGTAGCGGCCGGGCTGGCGCTCGGCCTGCTGGGTGGGCTATTGCTCGGCCGCGATCGTGGACTGAGCGAGAAGGACCGCGCCGGCGCTGCCGTGACGGAGCTCGCTGACGCGTGGGCAGCCGGTGATCTGGATCGGGCCGCCGCGGCAACCGACTCTCCGGAGCAGGCCACCAAGGTTCTCGGGGAAACCACACAGCGACTGGCGGTGACCGCGGTTGCCATCGACCGCACCGGGGTGACGCTGAGCGGCGACAAGCACAGCGGGCGCGCCACGTTCATGGTCAGGCTTACCCTGCGCGGGTTGGGGGACTGGCAGTACGAGTCGGCGGCCGACCTGGTCAAGGTCGGCGAGCGGTGGCTGGTGCACTGGGCACCCGCGGTGGTGCACCCGGGCCTGACCGCGACCAGCCGGCTCGGCCGGGAGCGCGACTTGCCACCACGCGCGCCGATTCTGGACCACGACGGCGACCCGCTGATGACCGAGCGACCGGTGGTCACCATCGGCATCTGGCCGGCCAGGCTGACCGACCCGGATGCCGCTTACCAGGTCATCGGCGACACCCTCGACGTGGACGTGGCGCGGTTGCGGGAGCGGGTCAGCACGGCGGATCCGGATGCGTTCGTCGAGGTCATTACGCTGCGGAAGGCGGCGTACCGGGACGTTCGCGCCCAACTGCGCGACGTGCCCGGGCTGGTGTTCGACGAGGGCGTGCGCACCCTCGCCCCGACCCGTGAGTTCGGCCGGTCGCTACTCGGCACGGTGGCACCCGCCACCCAGGAGACGTTGCAGCAGGCCGGACCGCTCGCCTCCGCCGCCGATCTGGTCGGTGCCTCCGGGCTGCAGTTGCAGTTCGAGAAGCGGTTGGCCGGCCGCCCGGGCGGCCGGGTACTGCTGGTCGACCGGGACAGCGGCCAGGAGATCAAGCAGCTGCACGAATTCGAGCCGGCTCCCGGGGAGCCGGTGACCGTGACCATCGACCGCGATGTGCAGGAAGCGGCCGAACGTGCCCTGGCCGAGGTCAGCGAGCCGGCCGCGCTAGTAGCGATCCGGCCCAGCACCGGTGCGGTGCTCGCGGTGGCGAACCGGCCGAGCGACAACACGTACGACCGTGCCCTGGTCGGGCAGTACCCACCCGGCTCGACGTTCAAGGTGGTGACCACGGCCGCGTTGCTGGCCGACGGGTTGCGGCCGACCGACCAGGTGGCCTGTCCGCGCCGGATCGAGGTGTCCGGCAAGTCGTTCGAGAACCAGGATGAGTTCGCCCTCGGCACGGTGCCGTTCCGGGTCGACTTCGCCCGGTCATGCAACACCGCGTTCGTTTCGCTCGCCGATCGCGTTGCCGGCTCCCCGCTGGTCCGGGCCGGCCAGGGGTTCGGGCTCGGCGGGACCTGGCAGGTAGGCGTGCCGGCCTACACCGGCAGCGTGCCGGACACCATCGACCCGGTTGGCAGCGCTGCCGCGGTCATCGGTCAGGGCGAAGTCCTGGTCAGCCCGCTGGCGTTGGCCTCGGTAGCGGCGACCGTGTCCGCGAGCCGGTTCCACCAGCCGGTCCTGCTAGTCGATCCGGCGCCCGCACCGGCGTTCCGGCCGGCCGTTCAGCTCGACGGCGGCGGGCTCGCCGACCTGCAAGCACTGATGCGAGCCGTGGTCACCGAGGGCTCAGGTACCGCGCTGCGGCGCCTGCCGGGCAGGCCGGCCGCCAAGACCGGCACCGCCGAGTTCGAGCAGGACGGTGAGACCGGAACGCACGCCTGGATGATCGGCTTCCGCGGCGATCTGGCCTTCGCGGTGCTGATCGAAGGCGGCGGCTCCGGCGGCCGAGATGCCGGACCGGTTGCGGCGCGCTTCCTGGAGGCGCTGTGATCCGGTCGTTCGTCGCGCTCGGCGACAGCTTTACCGAAGGGCTGGACGACCCGGACCCGTCGGGTGTCGGATTTCGCGGCTGGGCCGATCGGCTCGCCGAGGTCCTGGCCGCACGGCAGGCCGGCTTCCGGTACGCGAACCTCGCGGTCCGCGGCCGGCTGCTGGACCAAGTCGTCGCAGACCAAGTGCCGCACGCAGTTGCCAGCACGCCCGACCTGGTTTCGCTGTGCGCCGGCGGCAACGATCTCATGCGACCGGGCGCCGACCCGGACCGGCTCGGCGAGTTAATGGCCGGCGCGGTCGCCGGGGTCCGCGCGACCGGGGCACGAGTGGTGCTGTTTACCGGCGTCGACCCGCGCAACGTGCCGATCCTGCGGCGCATCCGGCCGAGGGTCATCCTGTACAACGACCACCTGCGGGCCATCGGCGACCAGCACGGCTGCCTGGTCGCCGACCTGTGGTCGCTCAGCACGCTCTACGACTGGCGCGCCTGGAGCGAGGATCGGCTGCATCTATCGGCGGCCGGCCACCGCCTGGTCGCCGGGTACGTCGCCGAGTTGCTCGGGGTCGGGGGCGGCCGCGGCGAATGGCAGCAGCCGTGGCCGCCGGCGGATCCGGTGCGCTGGGTCTCCCGGCGCCGCGCGGACGCGCACTGGTTGCGGGCGCACGTGCTGCCCTGGGTCGGCCGCCGGCTACGCGGCCGGTCATCCGGAGACGGCATGCCGCCGAAACGTCCGGACCTTAGTCCCTATCCATAGTCCGGAGATTTCGGTCGAATCGGCGGGTAGTGTCGAAGCGGCTGCATGCCGATCCCGCCGAACATTCGCGAGCCGACACCGCGGCCGCCGAACGCCCAGGAGGCGCCTGGAATGACCCCTCCGCGTCCGTTTCGACGTCGTACATTGGCAGCCCTCGGAGCTGTTGCCCTCCTCATCGCTGGAATGGTCGGGTTGGCTGAACCTTCGGTAGCAGATACCGCACCCAGGAGGATGGTTTCCGGCTGGCTGCCGTACTGGACGATGGCCGAGTCGCTCGCCGCCGTGACGGCGAACGGTGACCTATGGGGGACCGCCTCGCCGTTCTGGTACCAGGCCACCGGAGCGACCACGATTGTCAGCCACCCCGGTGCCGGCGACCAGGCCGTGATCGACGCGCTGCGGACAGCCGGCGCTGACGTAGTACCGACGGTCACCGAAACCATGAACGCGCCGGCGATGGCGGCACTGCTTGCTGACCCGACCCAGCGCGCCGCCCACGTCCAGGCGCTGGTGAACCTGGCGACCGGGCTGGGCGTGGACGGCATCGACCTGGACTACGAGTCGATGAACTTTGGCGGCACGTCGGCCAACAAGGCCGCGGTGCGCACCGGATTCGTGACGCTGGTCAGTGAGCTCAACGCGGCCCTGAACACGCAGGGCATGACGCTGTCGGTGACGGTCGGGCCACGGCGGAGCGGGTCGGACCCGAACTGGGCGGTGTTCGACTACCCCGGCATCGCCGCGTCCGCCGACCTGGTCCGGATCATGACCTACGACCTGCACTACCGCGGCGGCCCGCCCGGCCCGATCGCGCCGCTCCCATGGGTGCACGAGGTGCTCGGTTACGCGACGACCGTGATCCCGTCCGCGCACATCCAGGTCGGAGTTCCGCTCTACGGCTACGACTGGCAGTGCGCGACGCCTGCTTGCACGGCACAGGCGAGCGGCGCCACTGCGATCGCGCTTACCTACGAGCAGGCCGAGGCGCTGCGGACGGCCAAAGGCGCCGTCCGCGAGTGGTCGGCCGCCGATGCAGCTGCCTCGTTCCGGTACACCGACGAGACCGGCCAGCCACACGTGGTCTGGTACAACGACTACGAGTCGACACAGGCGAAGATGACGTTGGTCGCCGCCTACCGGCTGGACAGCCTGACGTTCTGGGCGGTCGGCTCCGAGGACACCAGGCAGTGGGCGCCGCTGCGTGACTATGCGGTCAGCATCGCGAAGAAGTCACGCACGATCTCGATCAGCGCGCCGAGTTCAGTCACGTACGGCACCACGGTGACCGTCGACGGCACCATCCGCAACGCGGCCGGGAAGGCGCTGGTCGGCCATTCGGTCGCGCTGCAGCGCCGCTGGCAGGGCGGCGGTGGCTGGATCGACGTCGCGTCCGGAACCAGCTCGTCCACCGGCGCAGTGGCGCTGACCTACCGGCCTTTGTCGAACAGCGTGTTCCGACTGGTCGCGCCGGAGGGCTGGACCTACCTGGCGGCCAGCAGCGCCGAGCGCGACACGGCGGTGAAGTGGAAGGTGACCGCGACGGCCAGCGATACCACCCCGCCACCGCGCCGGACCGTGACGATCTCCGGTACCGTGTCGCCACGCCGGGCTGGCATGACCGTGGAACGGCAGAAATACCGGAACGGGTCGTGGGAGACCGTGTCCAGCACGGTGCTCGACGCCAACGGCCGGTACGAGTTCCGGATCTGGACTGGTGGCGCCGGGACCATGAAGTACCGAATCAAGGTGCCGGGCACGTCCTACAACGCGACCGGCTACAGCCGGACCATCACGTTCACGGTCGGATAGGCCGTCAGGAGGACGCCCGATGACCCAGGCGGACGACTGGGAGCGGCGAATCTCCGCGGTCTGGTCGATGGCCGCCTCCCGGTCCGAAGCCGAGACGGTCGCCGCCATCGACGCGCTGGTCTCGGAACGCTCGGCCGACGACGGCGCGGCACTGTTCGAGTGGGCGTCGGTGCTGGACTTCGCCGGCCGAGAGGATAAGGCGGAGCCGTACTACCGGCAGGCGCTGGCGGCCGGGCTCGACCAATACCGGCGCCCGCGGGCGGTGATCCAACTGGCCAGCACGGTCCGCAACCTTGGGCGGCCACACGAGAGCATCGCGATTCTCCGGGCGGAGATCGATACCAGCGGGCCGGACGGCCTTGACGACGCCCGGTCGGCGTTCCTCGCGCTCGCCCTCGCCGACGCCGGCCAGCCGGCGGAGGCGGTCATCGCCCTGCTGGACGCCATCGGCGGCCACCTCACCGACTACCGCCGCGCGGTCTCGTTCTACACCGGAGAGCTTCGCGACCGGTACCGCCCGCCCGGACCGCACCAGCCCGGTGGCCCTCCCGTATGATCACCGGCACGGTCGGGGAGTGATCCGGCACGGTCCGTGACGATACGGCGGTGATCATTAGTGGCGGCTGGCGCGTCCGGATTTCTTGGCGCGGTCGCCAGCGATCTATTGGCCGATGTGCTATTCACCGTCGCGCTGGCCACAGCGGCGATCTGGCTCACCCATCGAGCCCGCCGGCGCCGAGTGCGCAGGTTCTTCGGGGTGCAGCCGAGCGCCGGATCGATCTCGGTGTATCTGTCCAGCATCGTGGTCCGCAAGCGCGGCACCGCCGGGATCGGGCCGATCGTCGAAGGCTTCCACGGCCCGGCCATCACCGAGCTCGAGTACCGCTATGCGCTGGGCTTCGCGGCCACCGTGGAGACCAAACCGTTCATCCGGTTGTTACGGGCGGTGCTGCCCGATGAGTTGGTCGGTTCGGTGGAGCCGACGGTCTGCGAGATCCGGCTCAGTCCGCATCTGCCCGAACCGTTGCATCCCGCCGGCCAGCACGGTGACCACGGCCCGGACGTCGACGAGGCGCTGGGCAAGGGCTGCGTAGTCCTGGTCGGCAGTCCGGTCTACAACCTGCTCACCCACGTGGCGATGGACCATCCGGCCGCCGATGACGGAGCCAGCTCGCGGTTCCGGTTCGTCCGGGTGGGAAGCACCCCGGAGTCCGCGCGCCGCGGCATTCAGGTCCTGGACATGTATCCGGGCGAGAACGAGACGTTCCTGCGCACCGACATATTCGGGCTTGACCAGCCGAGCCCGGTGAGCGAGTACTTCGTGCTCGAGAAGCTGATCACCATGCACGGCCGCACCGTGTTCATCTGCGCCGGCACCTCCAGCTCCGGAACCGCGGCCGCCCTTGATCGGCTCACCGACTGGCGAAAGCTCGAGGCCAGATTCGGCCGGGGCGGGTTCGGGGTGATCTTCGAGCAGCGGCTCGCCGGGCCCGACGGGCGGGAGACCGAGCCGCGTACGGAGCGAATCAGGGAGCTGTTCAGCTATCCGACCGAGCCGGGCGCGGTGCGGGCCCGGCAGCGGCGAACGCGCGGGTGACCGTGGCCAGCAGCTCCGGCATCTGCTCCGGTGCGGCCAGCACGAAGTCGGCCAGATCGGCCAGCGCACCTCCGGTCTCGGTGTTGGTCACCGCGACCCGGACGCCGAGAAAGTCCGGATGCCCGGCCTCGTATTCGGCCAGTACCTCGAACGCGCGCCGATCCGAGATGTCGTCGCCGACGTACCAGGCTCCGTCGAGCCCCCCGATCTCGTGCTCGATCACCACGCCCTTATCCCTGGCCACCGGGGGCTTGATCTCGGCGACCATCCGCCCGCGTTGCACCGCGAGCCCTAGTCGCTCGGCCTCCCGGCTCGCCCAGGTCTCCACTTCGTCGCGGCGGTGCGGCGCCAACCGGTAGTGCAGCGCGACAGCCAGGTCCTTGTCCTCGACCAGGACGTCCGGTGGCAGTTCGTGCCGTGCCGCCTCGACAAGCCGGCGGACCGCCGGCATCCAGGGGACGACCTCGGGATCGATGTCGATCTCGCCATCGTCCATGCTTTCCAGGCCGTATAGGCCGTATAGAACGATGCCCGGCACTCGACCGAACCGCTCGGCCAGGAAGCCGACCGGTCGGGCGGAGACGATCCCGACCCGGTCGACGAGCGCTGTCAGCTCCACTAGCCGGTCGACGACGCCCGGAATCGGCTGGACCGTTCCCGGGTCGGCCTGGATCTCGGCCAGCGTGCCGTCGAAGTCGAAGTAGAAACCGAGTCGGCCGGCCAGCGGCACCGACTGGGCGACCGCCTGCTCCGCGGTCAGCGGCGCGCGGCCCCCGATCGACATGGCAGCACGCTAGCGCAACCAAACGTGGGTAGATCGGATGCGTGCTCTGCCGCTTCCAGTGATCGCGGGCGTCGGCGGTCGAGCGGCGGCCAAACGTGCGGCGGGGAGCGTGGTCAGCTCCATATCGTCACGTACACCGGCGGCCGGAACCGCGACGGCGGTACCCCAGCGCCGGGCGCTCGCATCAGGTGCATGGCCTCCGGCGTACCGAGGAAGCTACGCAGCGAACTGGTCGCGGCCGAGCGCCGCTCCGGCGCCAGGGTGGTCGCATACCACGCGGTCTCCACCGGAGTGGCCGGCGTCTCGACAACGGACAGTTCCCCACGGCGCAGCTGCTGGCTGACCAGGTGAGCGAGTGCCGGCGCGACCCCGGCGCCGTTGGCCACCGCCGCCCAGGCCGCGGTCTGGTTAGG
>DATFRM010000087.1:0-4253 GCA_035263265.1 Actinomycetes bacterium | reverse complement strand
GAGGGTGTCGGCGATGACTTGCCCACCGAAGTACACCCGGACCCGCTTCGAACTCGGCTCGACTCGGACTCGGCCACGCTCAGTTTGTTGCGGCATACCAGCGCCAACTCAGGTCGGCGAGCCGGCATTCCGGGTTCGGTGACGGTCCCGCGGCGAGTTCGCGCCGCATGACAGGATCGAAGGGCTCGGCAGGCCAGGCCGACGGGTGGTGATCGCAGTGGACGATGAGCTGTTGGTGTTCGGCGGGTCGGGCAGTCCGGCGCTGACCGGTGCGATCTGCCGGGAGTTGGCCGTGTCGCCGGGTCATGGCGAGGTCATCCAGTTTTCCGACGGCAACCTGTTCGTCAAGGTCGGCCAGAACGTTCGTAGCCAGCATGTCTACCTGGTGCAGTCACCGGTGTTCCCGGTCAACGACCGGTTCATGGAGCTGCTGTTCTGGATCGACGCGTTCAAGCGGGCCAGTGCCGCGTCGGTGACCGTGGTGATCCCGTACTTCAGCTACGCCAAGGGCGACAAGAAGGACGAACCGCGAGTATCGATCAGAGCCCGGGTGTGCGCGCAGGCGATCGAAATGGTGGGCGCGGATCGGGTGGTGACCATGGACCTGCACGCGCCACAGATCCAAGGCTTCTTCACGGTGCCGGTCGACGACCTGTACGCACTGCCCGTGCTCGCTAAGGCGATCGCCGCCGATGGGATCGACGACCTGGTCGTGGTCTCCCCGGACGCGGGTTTCGCGAAGAAGGCGCGCAAGTTCGCCAAGCTGCTCCGCGCTCCGCTGGCAATCGCTGACAAGGAGCGGGTCGACCACAGCGAAGCGTCCCGGATCATCGACCTGATCGGCAACGTGGACGGACGGCATGCGGTCATCGTCGACGACTTCACGATCTCCGCCGGAACCCTCACCGAAGTGGCCGAATGCCTGGTTGCGCGCGGGGTCCGATCGGTCCGCGCCGCGGTCACCCACGGCGTGTTCACCGGGAAGTCCATGCAGCGGCTGGATGAGAGCCCGATCGTGAAGCTGTACGTCACCGACACCGTGGAGGGTCAATCGGTCGAATGGTCCGGCAAGGTATCGGTGGTGTCAGTTGCTCCGCTGTTCGCCGAGGCGATCCGGAGAATCCACGCCGGGGAGAGCATCAGCGTGCTGTTCAACTAGCGCGAATCAGCTCTGGCAGCTCGCGCATTTCGCGGAAGACAGTGGTGCCCGGACCCTCGAGCCGATGTGCGGCGGTGAGCCCCCCGGCGTAGCCGAACGCACGCATGCCGGCATTCCTGGCCGCGGCCACTCCGGCCCTGCTGTCTTCGACTACGACACAGCGCGCCGGCTCGACGCCCAGCTGCCGGGCCGCATGCAGGAACAGGTCGGGTGCCGGCTTCCCGTTCGCCACCTCGCTGGAGCTGAAGATCCGCCCCTCGAACCTCGGGTAGAGCCCGGTCAGACCAAGCGTGAACGCCATCTTGTCGTGGCTTCCGCTGGAGGCAACACAGGTCTGGGTGTCGATCCGGTCGAGCGCCTCGACGACGCCGTCGACCGGGCGGAGCGCGGTCGCCAGCGCCTCCCGGTAGCGCAGCGCCGTCTCCTCCGGCCAGCCGGCTGGCAACTTCCGCCCGATATGCGCCTCGATCTGCTCGATCATGTACTGGTCGGTCCGGCCGAGGAACCGTTCGGCGATCTCCGCCTCGGTCAGCTCCCAGCCCAGCTCGGCGAGGAGGGTCACCTCCAGGCGGACCGAGATGTGTTCGCTGTCCACGAGCACGCCGTCGCAGTCGAAGATCACTAGCTCGGTCTCGGACACCGGGCGCAGCGTACTCGATTGGCTCCCCCGCCTGCCGGACGGCCGGATCAGCACCGATTTGCGATCATTACGCGCGCCAGGTGGTGCGATCTGCGTTGTTTGAGCTGGTCTGTCCAGTCCACCGGGCGCGTAATGATCGCGGAGGGGTCGGCGTGAACAGCGGGTGAACAGCTGGCGCTGTCGCAACCTCGTAGCCGCGATCAGACGTCGGCCTAGTGACATCCCACGAAGGGGGATTCTGACGATGACCGAAGAGATCCGACCGTTCCGGATCGACATCCCGCAGGCGCAGCTCGACGATCTAGAGGATCGGCTCGCGCGCACCCGCTGGCCGGATGAGCTGCCCGGCGTCGGCTGGGACTACGGCGTCCCGCTAGATCACGTCAAAGGGCTGGCCGAGTACTGGCGCACCGGCTACGACTGGCGCAAGCACGAGGCACGGATGAACGCTTACCCGCAGTTCACCACAGAGATCGACGGTCAGAACATCCACTTCTTCCACATCCGCTCGCCGGAACCCGATGCGTTGCCGCTGCTGCTCACCCATGGCTGGCCGGGATCGGTGGCGGAGTACCTGGACGTCTTGGACGCGCTGTCCGATCCGCGTTCGCAGGGTGCCGATCCGGCCGACGCCTTCCACCTGGTCGTGCCGTCGATCCCCGGATACGGGTTCTCCGGGCCTACCCGGGACCGCGGCTGGAGCCGGTACCGGATCGCCAAGGCGTGGGCCGAGCTGATGAGCCGGGTCGGCTATGAGCGGTTCGGCACGGTCGGCAACGACGGCGGCTCGATGATTAATCCGGAGATCGGCCGGCTCTACCCGGACCGCGTCGTCGGCGTCCACGTCACGCAACTGTTCTCGTTCCCGTCCGGTGATCCGGCCGACTTCGAGGGCCTCACCGAAGCGGACATGGCCAAGCTCGGCGTGCTGCAGAACTTCTGGGAGAACATGGGTGCGTTCAACACGCTGCACTCGCAGCAGCCGCAGACGCTCGCCTATGCGATCAGCGATTCGCCGGCCGGGCTGCTCGGCTGGAACGCCCAGTTGTTCTCGAGGGACGGCGCTGATCGAGACTTCGTGCTCACCAATGTGGCCATCTACTGGTTCACCGGCACGGCTGGCTCGTCGACGCGGCTCTACTACGAGGACGCACACGCCGGCGAGCAACCGTCCGGGCCGACCACGGTGCCGACCGGACTGGCCAATTTCAAGGACGACTTCCAGTCGATCCGCCGGTTCGCCGACCGCGACCACTCGAACATCGTGAGCTGGAACGAGTACGACACCGGCAGCCACTACGCCGCAAACGACGCCACCGACCTGCTGCTCAACGACATCCGGGCGTTCTACCGCAGGCTCCGGTGAGGCACGGTGCCCAACCCAATTGGATGTCCGGGTTGCCCGGGCTAGCGCAGGTGCTGGAGTCGCCTCGCGATCTCGGTGTACTCGGAGAGCTCGCCGCTGGCCACCGCTACGACGAGATCCTCCGCTGCGTCGATGTCGGTCGGAATCAGTGCAAGTTCGTTGAGCCGGCAGAACGCGACGGTGGCAACCCAACCCAGCCTCGTGTTGCCATCGACCAGCGGATGGCCGATGACCAAGGCCTGTAGCAGTGCTGCCGCCTTGGTCCAGACGTCGGGATAGGCGTCCGCGCCGAACGCGCTGGCCCGAGGTCGCTGGACAGCCGCGATGAGCTGGCCCACGTCCCGCACGCCAAGCTTGTCGCCGAGTAGCTCGTCGGCGATCGCCCACAGGTCGTCTTTGGTGAGATAGGTCACCGAGACAGTCGCTCGATCAGCTCGGCGTCTCTGGCGATGACTTCTCGTGCGATTCCGCGAACTATCGCGGTCTGTCGCCGCGACAGGAACTCGTCAATGGCGATCACGATGGCCGCGTGCATGCTCAGACCGTCTTCGTCCGCGGCGGTCCGTAGCCGATCCTGCTGATCTTCGGTAAGGCGGAGATTCATGGCCATGACCAAGATGGTACCGGTAGGTGGTACCAGCCGCCGTGCGGCGTGCTGTCGGTCGGTGGTACCAGCCGCCGTGCGGCGTGCTACCGGTAGGTGGTACCAGCCGCCGTGCGGCGTGCTGTCGGTCGGTTGTACCAGCCGCGGTGCGGCGTGCTGTCGGTAGGTGGTACCAGCCGCGGTGTGCTGTCGGTCGGTGCGGCTAGCGTGCCGTCATGGTGCCCGCCGACTTCGCGCGACCGGGTCCGCTGACGGTTCTGTCGGCTCGTCACCTCGCGGCCGCGGCCGGGCTGCCTCGTACTCCGATCGAGCTGTGCGCGGTAGTGCCCGGGCTCGTGGTCCATCCTCTCGACACCGACGGCCTTGATCTGTCCCCGGAACGGATGTCGGCCCAGGCGTTGCGGCCGGTCTCGGCCATCGTGGACGCGCTGCTGGCCATCGACGGAGCCGACCTCGACGTGCCGCGCAGCCGAGGTGATCGCGT
>DATFRM010000086.1:0-4548 GCA_035263265.1 Actinomycetes bacterium | reverse complement strand
CGCTGGTGCTTCTGGCATTGGTCGCGCTGATCGCACTCTTCTCGGCGCGGCGAATTCCCACCCAACAACCCGGCTCGGCCGGAGCCGGCTCGACCGGAGCCGCGCCGCCGGACTAAGCCGGGTCGCATGCCCCCTCTGGAGCGACGCACCGCGTTACGGGAGGCCGACGCCCCTCCGGCCGGCGTCCGAGATGTCCACCTGATCGCCGATGTCGGCGATCGCCCGCATCATCTCGCCGACGGCGATCGGCCAGCTCGCCAGGAACAGGACAAGCGGAGCGCCGAGGAAGATCACTGCAACCGTCTCCCAGAACCCCTCCACCTGGATCGCCCATGCAATCACACCGAAGCCGGCCAGGACGAGTGAAAGGAAGCCGAAGACGATCAGGAACTGCGCCCAGGAGCGAAGCGTGTTGTACCGACCCATAACTGCTCTCCTCTTCGCGGCCGCTGCGCATCGCCGTGGTTCGGCGGTACCAGCGCCAGCAACCCGAGGCGACTGTGCACCTACTGGCGCACAGTCGCCTCACCCGCAGCGGGTGGCAGGTCGCTGCGGGCCGTGGTTTCGGATCGGTCGGACGATGGCTCCGGTCAGGAGCCGAGAATCCGCGCCTTCTGCTGCTCGAACTCGGCCTCGCTCAAGATCCCCTGTGCCTTCAGTTCACCGAGTTCCTTGAGCTGAGCCAGCTTGTCCGTCATGTCGTCCTGGGGCGGTGCCGCCGGTGGGGGAGGCGGCGGGGGAGCCTGCTCGTACTCCTGGTAGTACTGCTGCGGCGGCGGCTGCTGGCTGTACTGATCCTGGCTGGCCCACCGGTTTGCCTGCCGGCGAGAGACCCGGTTGGACACGGCCGTGGCGGTTCCGGCGACGACCGCCGTCCGTGCCATCCCGCGCACAAGACCCGGCATAGTTGGTCACCCTTTCCTTGCTGGCTTCGTTACGTACTTGCCTTTTCGGCATCCTTCGCCTCGGCGGCATCCAGTGCCGCGAGCAGAGCCTGCACTGGGATCCGACCGCTCGCGATGAGCTGCCCGCCCCCCTTGCGAATGGCGACCGCCAGCGGCGCTGCCCACACGTTCTCATAGACCATGAGGGCTGCCGTGCTGCCGGGCTCGAGTATCCCGCCCGTCTCCGCTATGTCGTCGGCTCCGAGGATCCCGGATGAGACCCCTTCGAACACCGCGAGGTCGAGCCGGCCGTCGCTGTCGAAATCAGCCAGCTCCATCCCGACGACGGACCCGTCCTCCCGCTTCTGCACGAATATCAGGTCGATGATCCGGATGATGCCGCGATCAACCAGGTCGACAAGCAAGGGCAGGCCTTCGCCGGTCATCCGGCTACCCGGAAACTCGATCACCAGGTAGTCGATCGGTCCCATCTGGTCGACATCGTTCATGAGACTCCTCCCACCCGAGGCCCCCAGCCCCGAGAATCTGAACCCGGCCCTACCATGTCATCCCGCCCGAGGCCCGCGCGTCACCCACTGTGGGTGAGGTATCCGGTCTACCGCTGCGGGCGTGGACACGGTGATCGCCCCTGGGTCAACCGGCAATCTGCTCCGGGCTGGTCGCGTCGGCTGCCGGCGGTTCCGGAGCGAACAGCTGCTCCCGGGCGGCTTCCCGTTCCGCGAGGGCCGCCTCGATCCGGACCAGCTCGTCCTCGGTGGCCGGAAGGCCGTACACCTCGCTGACGAACCGGGTCAGGTCCGGGCGGTAGTCGTGGCCGGAGGCCGCATACGTGCCGGGGATCTGCGCGTTCTTCATGTCCACCAGGAGTTGGAAGAACGTGGTGACCGGGCGCCACCGCATGCTCGGTGGAATGCCGCGAGGGCTGTACGGCGGTACCACGTCGACTGGCGACCGTTCGTCCCGCAACCAGCTCGGGGCTTTCAGCAGCAGGTCGGTGCCGAACTTGGTGACGCCGTCGTTGTCGTGGCTGACCAGGACGTAGCGCAGCGCCGCCCGCCGATCGGGTGCCATCGCCTCGATCTGGCCGAAGTCGTTGACTATCGCGACCGCGGCGGGATCGGTGTCCGGACGACTGCCGAGAGTGACCTGCTGCATCCACCGGCTTGCGTAAGGCGTGCCGATCCACAGCGCGCGATCGATGCCGAGCGCCTCCGGCCCCAACGTGCCCCAGTGCATGAACACGTCCTGGCTGGTGTGGGCACCGAGGCTCTCGCCGAACAGGACCACTTTCGGCCGCCGGTCGCTGGGCAGGTTCCGTACCCGCTGCGTGATCTCGAGCCACAGCAACCGGTTCTGCTCCCGAGCGTCGTCGATCTTGCCCAAGGACAGCGGCGAAGGTCGCTTGGAGTACTGCAACGTCACGGTCGCCACGTCGCCGAGGCTCAGATACTCGGCGGCGGCGACCGCGCAGTAGTTCACGTACCCGGTTCCGGTGGGTGAGACCAGCATGAGCAGTGAGCGGTCCCACGCATTGGTGCGGTCCAGTTCGGCCAGAGCCAGGTCCACCCGTTCGCGCGCGGTTGGTGCGCTGTCGAGGCTGACGTAAATCTGGATCGGAGCGGCGACCGCGGGCTTCTTCATGACGGTGGGGATTGACAGGTCGGGCACGCCGGCCGGCCGGTTCGTGACCGGCCGCGGATGCACCGCGGACACGACGTGCCGGCGGCCCTCCCGGCCGAGCGACGCCCAGGAGACCAGGCTGTCCTTGCTGCCGCTACAGGTCGGCAGCACCCATTCCTGAGCGATCGCGTCCACGAGCACCGGGTCGACGACGGACGTGCCCGACTCGATGCCGCGCATGGCCCGCGACCACAGCACGGACACGCCGGCGCCCGCCGCACCCAGCACCAGGCCATGACCGGCCAGCCGCCAGGTCAGGGTCGAACCGGGCAACCGACTGCCCAGCGTCCCGCTGATCCACGAAGCCACCGCCCGCTCGCCCACGCTCAGCGCGGCCAAGCCGGCGGCGACACCGAGCCCGGTACCCACCGAGGCGAGCGCGGATGTGCTCGCGGATTCCGGCTCGTTGGGCTGGTCCGGCAGCTGGCGGCGGCGCTGCCACTCCAGACCGGCCGCGACCAGAACCCCGACCGGCACGCCAACCGGAAGTCGGGACACCCGGCCATCGGCGCCGATCCGAGCGTCCAGCCGATCCGCCGCCGCGCCGGCACCGGCGAACAGGAGGCTGCCAAAGCCGGTGACCGCCGCTCGCCAGCCGGCCTGGCGGGCCAGGCTGCGCACCACCGGCTCGTCGTCCCGCGGCGGCAGAGCCCGCTGCACCGCAATCCCGGCGGGGATCGCGACGAGATCGGCCAGCAGCACCCGGCGGCGCATTTCGGCGGCCGATCGAGCCGGCCCGGCCGTGGCGAGTGCGCCGAGCACGTCCTGGGCCCCAACCGTGAGCACGTAGGACAGGGTGCTCACCAGTCCGGTGATCACGCCCTGGTCGAGAGCCGAGCGCGGTCCTAGCGAGCGGGCGAAGGTGCCCGGAGCGAACCCGGATGCGGCGAGCAAGCCGATCTGCTCGGCTCGCCGGCTCAGCCGAACGGCCGCCTTGTCGGCGTCTGCGCGGCTCACCGTGCCCACCGGCCTCGTTGTTCGAGTGAAGCTGCCATCTCCGCGCCTCCTGTTGACCCCGACTGCACCCGACCGTACCGAGGGAAACACCCGACCTCCATCACCCCGAACGGATGGGCTCCCCGAAACTAGAGTCCGCTGATCCGAGCTCGCCGTATCTGGAGAATGCCATGCAGGTGCAGGAGATCAGGGCAAAGGCCGCCGGATTGATGCCGTCGTTGCTCGCGGATCTGGAGAGGCTCGTCGCCATACCGTCGATCGCCTTTCCTGGCTATCCGCCGGAGCCGGTCGATCGCATGGCCAGCGAGACGCTCCAGCTGGTCCGCGACGTCGGCTTCACCAATGCGCGGCTCATGTCGGTGCCGCGCGGCTATCCACCGGTCTACGGGGAGATCCCCGGCCCCGAGGGCTCGCCGGTGGTCATGCTCTACGCGCATTACGACGTCCAGCCGGCGCCGCCGGAGCAGGGCTGGACGACGGATCCGTGGACAGCTACCAGCAAGGACGACGGCCGCATCTACGGTCGCGGAGCCGCCGACGACAAGGGAGGTCTGGTTAGCCACCTGGGCACCATCCGGATATTTGATGGGAAACCACCCTGCACGGTTAGGTTGATCGTCGAAGGCATGGAGGAGACCGAGAGCAATCTCGAGGAGTTCGTGACCGAGCATCCCGAGCTGTTCGGGTGCGACCTGTTCATCGTCTGCGACATGGGCAACCTGCGCGTGGGCGAGCCCGTCCTGACCACCGTGCTGCGCGGCGACGTGGCCTGCGTGGTCACCGTGCGCACCCTCGAGCACCCGCTCCACTCGGGCGTCTTCGGCGGCGCGGCGCCGGATGCCATGATCGCGCTGGCCCGGCTGCTGGCTACGCTTCACGACGACGAGGGAAACGTTGCCATCTCCGGTCTGACCCGGGCTCAATGGCAGGGCGCCGACCTCAGCCCGGAGGACTTCCGGGCCAGTGCGGACATCCTGGACGGCGTTCACCTGACCGGATCCGGTGC
>DATFRM010000085.1:0-3418 GCA_035263265.1 Actinomycetes bacterium | reverse complement strand
TCCGGCGGCCGGGCGAACAAGGTGCGCACCGCCTCGGCCGATTCTCCGGACAGGTGGAACCGCTGAATGAGGCCGTCGCCTACGCCGGATTCACCTGGAAGTAGCGAGGCGATCACGATCAGCAGCGGGACGAAGGCGGTGAACGCGTGGCCGGAGATCATCAGCCCGAGAACGGTGCCCTTGATCGCAAGGTAGCGCTGCACACAGCGCCCCGGCAGCGACTGCTCGGCCAGGTCGCGGACTTTCGTGACGGTGGCTGGCAGCCGCATCGATGATCCCCTTACACGGCGAGCACATCCGGCTCATTCATTACGCGGGCACACCGACCGGAACACGTCACCCAAGCCGGGTGATTGTGGCCGCCGAGCACGGCCAGGCCGCCGGGACCCGCCGAACTCACCCGGGGAGGATGACGTACCACGCGCTGGCTCGTCCCTAGCATCCGGGCGAGGAGGCGAGGCAGATGACCAGCAACCCGGTTCAGGTGTTCATCGCCGCATTCGAGACGGAAGGGGAGGCTGGCGACGCGCTGCGGGATTTCCGGACGATGGACCGCGACGGATCGATCAAGCTGATCGACGCCGCGGTGGTCGTGCGCGGCGCCGACGGAAAGGTGCGGTTCGAGGAGACCGCGGACCCCAGTGGCAAGAAGTGGGCCAAGCGCGGCGCGATCGCCGGCGGGCTGGTCGGTCTGATCTTCCCGCCGAGCATCATTGCGTCGGCCGTGATCGGCGCGGCCGGTGGTGGAGTGTGGGGCAAGATCAGGGACAAGGGCTTCCAGGACTCGGACTTGCGGAGCCTCGGGGAAAGCTTGGCGCCCGGCACGTCCGCGATCATCGCGGTTGCCGAAGACCACATGATCGAACGGCTGCAACGAGGCATCGAGGGCTACCAGAAGATCGCTCGACACGCGGTCAGCGCTGAAGCCGCCGCGATGATCGTGGCGGAGGTCGAGGAGGAGCCGACCGACTCATCCGGCGGCTGAGCTTCGGGCCAACCCGTTCGCCGGGAGCGTGCGGTCCAGGCGATCCGCTTACTCATCGCGATACAGGCAGAACGGATGCCCGGCCGGATCGAGCATGACCCGGACGTTGTCCTGAGGCTGATACTCCGCCTGCTGCGCTCCCATTTCCAGCGCGTCGGCGACGGCCACCTCGAGGTCGGTGACCTCGAAGTCCAGGTGCATCATCATCTGCTGCAATCCGTCCACCGCCGGCCAGACCGGCCGAACGTACTCTGGGGAGGTCTGGAAGCCGAGGTAAGCCACCCCGTCGGGCGGCCCCATCGTGGCGAAGTCCGGATTCTCGGAGGCGATCTCCCAGCCGAGCAGCCGCGCGTAGAACTGCGCCAGTGCTGGTGCATCGGGCGCCTCCAAGACCACGCCCCAGTAGTCGTGCCGGGCGTCGCGGGGAGTGGAACCGTCGTCTTGCGATCGTCCGCGCATCCGTCCATCGTGCCGGATCCGCGGCAGATGTCCTGAGCCGTAGCGGTGATCGCCGCTCCCGCCGCCGATACCGGCGCGACTCGTCGGGTCCGTGCCAGCAACCTCCCACTACCGCAGGCGATCTTGCGGGACGATGTCCCGGCACGTCAGATGCCGCACGCACCATTGTGACAAGGGAGAAGCTCCATGGATTTCGGCGTGCTCGGAGATCTCAACTGGCTCGCAGTCATCGTCGCCGGGCTTGCCTACTACGCCTTAGGGGCGGTGTGGTACGCGCAGCCGGTCTTCGGGCGGGCATGGCAGCAGTCGATGGGCTGGGAGCCACCGGCCGACTACCGGCCGCCGCCGACAACATACGTGCTGCCGCTCATCACCTGCCTGGTGTCCGCGATCGCCGTCGGCATGCTGGCGGAGGGCACCACGTCGGACACATTCGCCGAAGGCATCGTCCTCGGTCTGGTCGTGGGTATCGGAATCGCGGTCGCGGGTCTGGTCGTGACCGGCTTCTTCGACCCGATGAAGCCCAAGCCGATGACCAGCACCGCGATCAACGCCGGCTACCAGCTGGTCGGCATAATCATCGCGGCAATCATCGTCAGCATCTGGACCTAGCTCGGCCGCCGTCACACCCCCAACCGGGCCGAACGCCTCGGCTTGCCAGGCCGGGCTAGCAGTCCAGCGGGAACGGCATGTTCTGTCCCACCGGCCCGGTGTTCCGGCAGAACGAGTACCCCTGGGCCTGCAGGTCGCTGATGATCCCGCCGATCGTCAACGACGTCGGGTAGTTCGTGTAGAGGTGTCCTAGCACGACGCCGTTCGACTTGGCCGAAGCGGGCGAGTTCTTGACGATCGAGCGGATGCTCGCCGAGCTTCGGTAGTGCGTGCCGTCGGGCTTTTCCCAGTCGCGGGTATCGATCGTCCAGGTGCAGATGCGGTAACCCAGGTTGGACGCGATGCTGGCGACGGTCGGGTTGTAGGCGCCGTACGGCGGTCGCAGCCGGTTGGACAACACGCCGCGACGGATCTCCCAGCTGATCTTGGAGCTGGAGAGCGTGGTGAGGTCCGGATGGGAGTACGTGTGGTTGGCCACCCAGTGCCCTTGCTCCCGCAACGTGGCGATGATCTGCGGATAGCTCTTGGCGTACTGGTTGATGAGGAAGAACCCGGCCCTGATCCCGCGGGACTCGAGGTACGCGCCGATGTCCGTGGCTCGGAACGGGTCGGTGTACGCCCAGTCGTCGAACGTGAGAAGGACGCGCCCGGAGGTGTTGCCGCACCGCGAGTTGCTGTAGGTGGCCGCCTGTGCGGGGCTTACCACCAGCATCAGCGAGGCCACTAAAGCCAGCACCATCCCGATGGACCATCTGAGCTTCATGGGAAGTTCCCCCTCTGCGCCGGCCGGCGACTGGTCAGCTGCGTCCTGATAGCAAGGTCAACAGTTGCCTGGCAAACGCTGCCGCCGGGCCCTGCGCGGTAGTCGGCCCGTCCGGTGCGCCGGCGGCGAGGACGAAGCCGAACATGTCGAAGTCTTCGGAGCTGTCACCCACTCCGGAACTGTTCTGGGTGAACGACTGACTGCCGGTTGCGGTAAGCCCAGCGGAGCTGCCGGCCAGCACGTCGACCTCGCCGGCGTCCGCAGCGGTGCCGACATCCTCGAACGGGACGCCTACGCTCAGCTCGGTGAACCCATCGTTGTCGAAGTCGCCGGCCGTGAGCGCGTAGCCGAACGAGTCGTCGTGCTCGCCGGTCCCTGCGCCGGAACTGCTCTGGGTGAACATCTGGCTGCCCGTGCCGCTGAGACCCGCGGCCCTGCCGTACAGGACGTTCACGGCGCCGACGGCGTTGATGGTGCTGGACTCGCCGGGCACACCGATGGCCAGATCGGCGAAGCCATCATTGTTGAAGTCGCCCGCGGCGAGGCCCAGGCCGAACGTGTCATTGGCCTCGGCCGCACTGCCCACGCCCGCGCTGTTC
>DATFRM010000084.1:0-4368 GCA_035263265.1 Actinomycetes bacterium | reverse complement strand
CAGGCCTTGTCCACCGGGGTCGACCGGGGCTCCACCACGACCACCTGCAGGCCGCGCGCGGTCGCGCACAGCGCGGTGGCCAGCCCGGCCGGACCACCGCCGGCGATCAGCAGGTCGATCATGACGGGCTCGCGGCCAGCCGGCCCAGCGCCCGGTCCTCCACCCGGATCCGCCACCACAGCAACGGCAGGTTCAGCGCGGTGAACAGCGTCGCGGTCAGCCAGGCGGTGTGGACCAGCGGCAGCGCCACGCCTTCGGCCACGACGGCGACGTAGTTGGGATGACGCAGCCACCGGTACGGACCGCCGGTAACCAGCGGCATCCCGGGCACCACGATGACCCGCGTGTTCCACTGCGGCCCGAGCGTGCGGATGCACCACCAACGCAATCCCTGCGCCGCCAGCACGACCGCCAGCATCGGGTAGCCGAGCCAGGGGTAGAACGGGCGATCAGCCAGGTAGACCTCGGCGAGCGCGCCGGCGAGCAGCCCGGTGTGCAGCGCGACGATAAGCCGGTAGTGACCCTGCCCGTACTCGATCCCACCGCGAGCGAGCATGATTCGCCGGTTCCGGTTCGCCACCACCAGCTCGGCCAGCCGCTCGACCGTGACCAGCGCGATGAGCGCGGCATACCAACCCATCGCGCGCTACCAGCGCAGCAGGACGAGCTGGCTGCAGAAGCCCGGACCCATGGCCAGCAGCACACCGAACCGACCGGCCGGTGGCTCGGCCGCGATCGTGTCTTGGAGCACGTGCAGCACCGACACGCTGGACATGTTCCCAACCGCGGCGAGCGAGCGCCAGGTCACCGCCAGCGCGCCGGGCTCCAACTCGAGGCATTTTTCCACCGCCTCCAGCACCTTGGGGCCGCCGGGATGGCACACCCAGGCGGCGATGTCGGCCCGGACGAGTCCGTGTTCGGCGAGGAACCCGTCGACGTCGGCGGCCAGATACTCGCCGACCACTTCGGCCACGTCGTGCGCCAGCACTACCTGAAAGCCGTGCTCGCCGATCCGCCAGCCCATGACCCGTTCGGTTTCCGGATACAGCCGGCTGCGCGCCGCCACCACCTCCGGCCCCGGTTCCGCACGCTGCGCGCCGACCGCGACCACGGCCGCCGCACCGTCGCCGAACAGCCCACTGGCCACGAGGTTCGCGATGGACATGTCGCCCCGCTGGACGGTCAGCGAGCACAGCTCGACCGCAACCAGCACGGCGATCCCATCCGGCCGGCCGCGCAGGAAGTCATGCAGCAGCGCGATCCCGGTCGCACCCGCCACGCAGCCGAGCCCGAACACCGGGATCCGTACGACGTCCTCCCGCAACCCGAGCCGAGGTGCCAGCCGGGCCTCCAGCGACGGCGTGGCGATTCCGGTGACCGAGACCGAGATGATCAGATCAACCTCGTCTGGCCGAATACCGGCCGAGGCGAGGGCCCCGGACACCGCCTGCTCGGCCAGGTCGAGCCCGGCCTCGATGAACCTGTCGTTGGTCGAGCTGAAGCCGTCGAGCTGTGTGTACTGGGCGAGCGGCAGCGCCAGATGCCGGGTGTCCACCTTGACGTTGCCGTGGATGCGGTCGAGGATCGCGCGGCTGGCCCCGGTCGGTAGGCACATCTGCGCGACCAGGTCGGTCAGCTCGTCCTGCCGGTACCGATGCGGAGGTAGCGCGCCGTGTACGGCGGCCAGCCGCGTCATGCCGCCTATCCTAGGCGGCGGGGTCTGCGCCACTCGACCTGGTGAGATCGGTCAGGGCGCTCCGGGCGGTGCGCTCGGTGGCTCGGGTCGGTTGGCCCGGTCAGGAGAGCTCGGCCGGGATCGCGCGCAGGTCGACCTGCCGGCCGTCCCGGTAGACGGACAGCACGAGCTCGGCGCCGATCGCGTCCGCGAACAGCAGCCGCTGCAGGCTCTGCGCGTCGTGGACGTCGTGCTCGCCGGCCTTGACGATGATGTCGCCCGGCCGGATCCCGGCCCGCTCGGCCGGTCCGCCGGGAACGAGCTCGGCCACTTGTAGCCCGGTGCGGTTTCGCCCGGCACCGGCCGCTCTCGGCACCGGAGCAGGGTGGCCGATGACGCCGAGGAAGGCCCGGCGTACCCGGCCGTCGGTGAGCAGGGTGCCGATGATCCGGCGGCTGGTCGCGTTGATCGGGATCGCCAGGCCGACGCCGATCCCAGCCACGGCGGTGCTCACCCCGATCACCTGCCCGGCCGAGTTGGCCAGCGCGCCGCCCGAGTTGCCCGGGTTGAGCGCCGCATCGGTCTGGATCACGTCCTCGATGAACCGCACCGAGCGGCCCTGCCCAACTGGCAGCGAACGGCCCAGCGCGCTTACCACACCGGCGGTGACCGAGCCGGCGAGCCCGAGCGGATTGCCGACCGCGACCACCAGCTGGCCGACCACGAGCCGGTCGGCGTCGCCCAGCGTGGCCGCCGGCGCGGCGTCGCCGCGAGCGCGAATCACCGCGAGATCCGACAGCTGGTCGGCACCGACCACATCGAACGTGGTTTCGGTGCCGTCGACGAACGCGGCGGAGCCCTGGCTGGCACCGGCCACGACGTGCGCATTGGTGAGCAGGTAACCGTCGTCGGTGAACACAACCGCGGATCCGGCGCCCTCGGCCCACCAGCCCTGGCGGCGTTGCGCCCGCACCCGCAGGCTTGCCACGTGCGGCAGCATCTCGGCTGCGACCGTCGACACCACGGTCGAATAGGCGTCGAGCGCGGCCGTGTCAGGGGCCGGCGGTGGCACCGGGCCAGCCGTCACCACGTCGGACATGGACCCTCCTGGACTTTGCAACGTACGCCGATACAACCGCGGCCACCGCTGGATGCTTCCCGCTGTTGGCGCGAGCCACCCGGCACGTCCGGCGCCGTCGATCCGCCTCGATGGGATGATCGAGCGGTGGCCGCAGACGAGCCGATCGACGACCCCTCGCCTCCGGAACTCGGCGGCGGCCTGCCGCTGGTGGTAGCGGTGTACGGCACGCTGCGCACGGGTGAGCGAAACCACTACCTGCTATGCCGAGCCGAGCCGCTCGGAACGGCCTGGATCGGCGGTGACCTGTTCACGGTGCCGACGGCGCCGTACCGGCCGTACGCCTACCCGGCGCTGGTACTGCCGGGCACCGGCCGGGTCTCGGTCGAGCTCTACCGGCTCGCCGATCGGGCCACGCTTGACGCGCTCGACCGGCTCGAGATGTACCTGCCGGACAACGACGCCGACTCGCAGTACCTGCGCCGTACCGTGCCGGTCTTCGATCATGAGCCGGCCCTGGGCACGCCGCCGATCTCGGCTGCAGCGACCTACTTGTACAACGGGCCGGCAGCCGACCTCGGCGAGTTGATCGAGAGCGGGAACTGGATGTCCGAACGCTAGTCCTGGTGGCTCGGCACGCGCTCTAGGCTGGCCCGGTGACCGACAGCGAGCACAGTAACCGGATCACCGCCTGGGTCGAGGGCTACCAGCGGGCCTGGAACTCCAACGACCCGGCCGAGATCGGGGCACTGTTCACCGACGACGCACGGTACTACCAGCGGCCGTACTGGGAGCCGTGGTCTGGCCGGGAGCAGATCATCGAGGAGTGGCTGGCGCACAAGGACGAGCCGGACGACTACACGTTCAGCTGGCATCCGATTTTGGTCGGTCCGGACGTCGGGGTCGTTCAGGGCGAGACGATCTACCGGGCCCCACCGCAGACCTACAGCAACATGTGGGTGATCCGGCTGGACGAGTCCGGCCGGTGCAGCGAGTTCACCGAGTGGTGGATGGACCACTCGCGGCCGGCCGACTAGCCGCGGATGTGGCGAGCCGGCCTCTAGCCGGACGGTCGGTCGATCCGCAGGTCCCGGCTGGCCGCGCCGCCGGCGACCAGCTCGAGCAGCCGTTCGGCTTCGGCCGTCACCGCTGCGGTGCCGGCACCGCCTAGCGCGGCGAACGGCACCACGCGCAGGGTGGCCCGGCCACGCTCGGTGGTTAGCCGCCAGGTGCCGCGCACGAACCCGTCGACGAGGAACGTCGGCATCGGCGAGTCGTTCTTGGTAGCCAGCAGCGGCTTGTACTCCGGGGGCAGGACCCGGCTGCGTTCGACATGGGACCGCAGCAGGTTGTCGTACTCGGGCAGGAATCGCACCGGCGCCGGCTCGTCCTGGTCTGGGCGCGGCGCGTCCGGCAGGTCGAGCAGCTCCCGGCCTTGGTCGTCGATGTACGCACGCAGCCGCGGTCGTAACCGGTCGACGACCTCGCCGAGCTTGACCAGCCCCGACCAGACCTGAGCGTCCTTGGCGGTGGCCGGGCCGAACGCACGGAAGTAGCGCAACACCACCTCGTCCGGCTGCGGGTCGGTCACCAGCGGGCGATCCAGCCAGTGTTC
>DATFRM010000083.1:0-5337 GCA_035263265.1 Actinomycetes bacterium | reverse complement strand
ATCTTCTTCGGAACGTTCTTCGGTTTGGCCGCCCGCGCGCCGAGCCGGTCGCCGATCCCGAGCAGGGCCGCCTCGCTGCGCGCCACCAAGCGTGGTGTGGCGCCGCTGGCCCGTACCACGCCCTCCAGCTTGCGATCAGTGATCGCCACCACGTACTCATGCCCGTCGGCGGCCAGCCACGAGCCACCGAACGCCGGACCGAGCCGGTCTCGGAGCCGCCGGTCGAGCCGGGCCGCCCAGTCCGCCCGGATCAACCGATCCCGCACCTGCTTATCAGTGAGCTTCAGGTCACGGCGAAGCGCCGCACGCATGTCAGGCGATACATCGCCCGCCGCGGGGTTGACAGGGACGCTGACGCCGAAATCAACCGGTCCTGGCGCCGCGGACGCGGTCGCGCCAATACCCAGATCCCCCGGCGTGGCGGACGCGGTCGCCGCAGTACCCAGCTCGACCGGCCCCGGCGTGGCCGACGCGGTCACTCCGATACCTAGCGTCACCGCCATGGCGGCCAGCACGGTCATCACTACTCGAAGTGAACGGATCATCGTGGCACCTCCGTCGCATACCGGACCGGACGCGACGGCCGACCCGCTAGGTGTTTCGTCCCAGCGGGGTCCTCGGATTGGTCGATGCACTACCGATGCACTGACCGTGCGCTACTGGTTCGATTCCGGCACCGATTGCTCGGAATGTGGCCCCCGCGGGCAGACGATCGCGGGCGCAGCCGATGGCTGCGCCCGAAGGGAGGCTTGGTGCCGCCGAGGGAATCGGACCCTCGCATCGCCCATGCTCGACTGCCGCAGACCGGGATCACCGGTGCCGTCTGTCGGCGGGATCACCGCCAGCGCATCCAGGGACGGCTCGATATTGACTTAACGTGATATCCGAAGATCTCTATTCCAAACTCGCAGGGCAGCGTACACGATCACCAGGGCCCAACGTCCCGATTGCGAACATTTCAGCCAGCGGTCGCGTAGAAGTCAGCTAGTGAACGTCAGCTCGCAGCCGTTAGCTCGCGTCGTACTGGTCATGCGCTGCCAGGAACGCGGTCCACTCGTCCTCGGTCATCGTCCGGCCGGTCCTACCGATCTCGGCCAGCTCCCGGAAGTAGTCCTCGCGGGTCGCGCCGGGTGCGAACAGGATGAGCATCGATGCCGGCTCGTCCCTGTCGTTGCGAAACCCGTGCACGCCGCCCTCCGGCACGTACAGGAAGTCGCCCGGCGAGGCGTCGACCCAGCGCGCGCCGTCGTAGAGCCCGACCGTCCCGGACATGACGTAGAAGGACTCCGAGAACGTCTTGTGGAAATGCGGAGTGGCACCACCCGTTTGCCCGAGCATGTTCCACTCGTACAGCCCGTAGCGGCCCTCAGTCGCCGAGCCGGGCGCGATGAACCGGGCGACGGTGCCCGAGCGCATGGTGATCTGCTCGACCGCATCCGGCGGGAAGTAGCGCGCGCTCACCTCGCCGACATCCTTTTGGTAGGTCATCTCGTTCCCCTTCTCGGGACGGCCTTGGCTACCTGCAGTCCACCCGCGCCGACACCGGCTGCAACGCCGGCTCGACATCGGCCGGCTCAGGCGCCCGCTGCCGGGCGGTGGCCAGAATGGAGCCGACGATGATCAGGGCGAACGACCCGATGATCGCCCCGGTCAGCGGTTCGTCGAGCACCAGGACGCCGGCCGTGACCGCCACCGCGGGGTTGACGTAGGTGAACACCAGCGCCCGGGTCGGGCCGACCTCACGGATCAGCGCGAAGAACACGATGAACGCGATCGCGGTACAGATCACGGCAAGCGCGGTCAGCGCTACCAGTACCCGTCCGGACGGCGTGGTCTCCGGCCAGGTCGCGATCGCCGGCGTGGTGTAGACGAGCGCTCCGAATCCGAGGCAGACGGCGGTCATCGGCAGCGCCGGTACGTTGCTGAGCCTGCGCGCGGCGATCAGCGGAGCGGTCGCGTAGCACAGCGCGACCAGCAGCACCTCGATGATCGCCCCTGGCTCGCCATTACCGAACTCCGGGCTGACCAGCACGGCCACCCCGGCGAAGCCCAGCGCCAGTCCGGTCCACCGGATTGGGCCAAGCCGCTCGGCGGCACCGAACAGCCGGCTCATCACGACCGCCAGGACCGGCACAGCGGCGATGATGAGCCCGGCCATCGAACTGGAGATGTGCCGCTCGGCATCGGACAGCAGCCACCACGGCACGATCATTTCGATCGTCGCGAACGCAAGCAGCGGCTTCCAGTACGGGCGCAGCCCAGCCAGCGGGCCGCCGACGGACCGACCGGCGGACCGGCCACGCAGAGCCAGCGGCAGCAACACCGCGGCACCGATCGCGGTGCGCGCGAAGACCACGACCGGCACGGACACACCCTCGACGGCAACCTTGATCAGCAGGTATGGGATGCCCCAGATCACGCCCATCAGCGCGAACAGCACCCAACCTCGGCGACTCATTCGGCCCTCCAGCCGAGCCGGATCAGCGGGGCCGAAGGGGCGGCCCGAGCAAGATCTCCGTAGCCGCCAGCGTAGAGGATCCGGTGGCGGCCTCCAGGGCCAATCGCCGGGCACCCGATTGGGCCAACTTCCAGGCGTCACCTCCCGCCATCCGCCGTCCAGTACTCGTACAGTGTCGGACTGTGGTGGGGTCGTGAACGCGCCTGAGATGCGCGCGGCAATCGTCTCAGCGCTGCGCCGGCACGGTTTCGAGCAGGCGCGGTACCTGCGGTCCGACGAACTGGTCTGGGTGGTGTGGCCGAAGAAGGGCCGGTCCATCCCGTGGTACTGCATCGATGTCGGGCTGCTGTCCTTGGAGCTGAGCCCCGACGTGGAGTACCCGACCTACCACGAGTGCCACTTCCTGACCGACTATGCGTTCATCGGCGCTCGGGTCCCGGAGGCGGCGCTCGGTTCCCGGTACGGAGACCACCGCTCCTACTTCACCAGGGCGCTGACCGTCGACGACGACCGGATCGGCGACGACGAGCGCCGAGAGGCGATCGAGTTCGCCGCCGCCGATTTGAGTTCGGTCGCGTCGTCGGTGTCCACGCTGAAGTCGTTCGGCCCATGGCGGACCGCGGAGGCTCCGGACTCCTACCTGCACACCGACCTCAGGCGGCTACTCGCCGCGCTGTGACCAACCGGGGCGGCTACCTCCGCGAGGCGGTGTCGTTGATGAACTCGACCAGGCCGTCCATGTAGATCTTCTGATCGTCGTACTGGGCTAGGTGGCTGCCGTTCGGGCAGTGCAGGTAGCGGCCATCGGCGACCTGCCCGGCCATCCACTCCAAGTGCTTGGGATCCATCGTGTCGTGGCGCGCGCCGATCATGAGCGTCGGCACCGTGATGGCCGCCAGGTCCGCGGTGCGGTCCCAGTGCTCGAGCTTGCCGCTGGCGCCGAGCTCGCTCGGCCCCTGCATCGGCACGTACACCGCCTGGTTGAGATGCCGGAACATCCGGTTGACCGGCTCCGGCCAGTCATCGGGTGGCAGCCGCAGCACGTGCTCTACGTAGTGATGCGCGAGCAGCAGCTCCATGTACCGGGGATCTTCGGTCTCGCCGCGCTCCTCGAACGCCCTGATCTCCGCCAGCACGTCCTGATCCATCGCCGGCATCAGCACCGAGCTGGCGTACTCGTTGTACGCGGGAATGCTCGCCATCATGTTCGAGACGATCAGCCCGGCCAGGTGCTGCTGGTACCGCAGCGCGTACTCGATTGCCAGGATGCCGCCCCACGATTGGCCGTACAGATAGAAGTTGTCCGGCCCCAAGCCGAGCGCCTGCCTGACCTGCTCGACCTCGTCCACAAACCGCGGCAGCTCCCATAGATCTGGCTCGTCCGGCTGATCGCTGTAGTACGAGCCGAGCTGGTCGTAGTAGTAGTACTCGAAGCCGGCGGCCGGAAAGTAGCAGTCGAACGCTTCGAGGTACTCGTGCGTGCAGCCCGGCCCGCCGTGCAACAGAAGTATCTTGATCGCCGGGTTGTTCCCGATTCGTTTGGTCCAGACCCGGAACGGTCCCTTCGGGGTCTGGATCGTGATCATCTTCACTCCGCCGGTGAGCACATCGTCGCGGCCGGAGGAATCCAGGTAACTTCCTGCCATCGCGCACCGCCAGATCGGTCGCTGGTCGTCGGTGATCGCAGCCTGGATCCCCTGCTGCGCCGGCGTCAAGCCGCTCCGGCCCCGCTGTCGCCGATCGGACACGGTTACCTGATTCGCACGCTCATGTCCTCCAATGGGATCTCCACCCAGGTACGTCCGGGCACCAGCAGCAACGGTTCGCCGTCGGTAGTGGTGAACTCGAACGGTTCGTTGACCCCCGCTTTACGCCAGCGCCCTTCCACCACCTTGTTGCCGGTGAACAGCTCGAGCGTCCCGCTGGTGTCGATCAGGTCTGGGATGAGCATGGCCGAGCCGGCCCTGGCAAAGCTGTGGTCGCGTCGGGTGTGCAGCACGATCACGTTGTCCGCGGAGATCTGGCGGCCGTTCTCCAGGCGATCCGGAGCACCGCCCTCAGCGCGCCGCCAGCGATCTATCCGGCGGTCGAAGGTCCACGCGGCGGTCGCGGATCCGCCGTATTCCACGGTCACCTTCCTGGCCGGTTGCCCATCCTGCTGCGCGGTCGACCGGTCGAGGGTCGGTGCGTAGCTGAAGTACGGCGCCGGCGGCGCGGTGCGGTCGGACAGCGCGAGCAGCCGGTCCGGATGGGCGAACACGTGATTGGGCGCGCGCCGGGTCGGATCCAGCCGGTACACCCCGCGCGGCACACGCAACGTGCCCAGGTCGTCCACGTCGGTGACCCGGTCGAAGTAGTCCAGTACCCAGTGCGCCGCCATCGTGTTGCCGACCACGCCCCGGGTCGGACCGGTCAGCGGGGCGTCGGTCGGTCGCAGTGACCGCACCGGCCCGACCTCCTCCGGTAGCTTCGAGTGGAAGATCGCGGCCATCCGGGTGGTGGCGCCGGTGATCGGTTCGACGAAGACGATGTCGGCGCTGTCCAGACCGCGCTGGGGATGCGCGTCCGGCGTGTTGGAGACCTTGATCGTCACTGCCGGGTGGTTGAGATCGGCGTCCGTGGGCACTCCGGTCAGCGGCGCCCGACCGTCCATGCTCACCGCGCCGTCCGCGGGAGGCGTGGTCGGCGCAGTCGGCGGCGCGGGGGTGGTGGACCGATCCGGCGAGCCGGTCAGAGCCCAGTATCCGAACCCCCCGACCACAGCGAGTACGAGCACCACCGCGATCACGACCAGCGCGCGCCGGCGGCGGCGCCCAGCGGACGCAATCGGTCGCGAGGAGCGCCCGTCGTCGCCCGGGAACCGGGACGGCGGCACGCGA
>DATFRM010000082.1:0-5102 GCA_035263265.1 Actinomycetes bacterium | reverse complement strand
AGGGCTCCCCGGTCAGGTACGACTCGTCCATCGTTCCGTGCCCGTCGATGACCTCGCCGTCGACGGGACAGATCTCGTGCGGTAGCACGACCACTAGATCGCCGATCTCGACGTCGGCGGCCGGGATGTCGGCCAGGCCGTCCGCGGTCATCCGGTGCGCGAGCGCCGGAGCCCGCTTGGCCAGCGCGTCGAGCACCTCGGACGCTCGGGCGCTGGCCGCTTCCTCCAGTGCCTCGCCGCCTGCGAGCATCAGCACGATGATCGCGGCGACCAACCACTCGCCGAGCGCACCTGCGGTGACGATCGACATTCCGGCCAGTAGATCGGTGCCCGCCTCTCGGCGGACGATTCCCCGGGCGACCTGCCACACCAGCGGCAGCCCGCCGATCGCTACGACTAGATAGAGCGGAAGGTCGGGCCATGGGTCAGATGCGCCGGAGGTCGCCAGGACGAGGTGGATCAGAATCGCGGCCAGGGTGGCTGCCGCCACCCGTCCCTGCGCACTGGAGAGAAACGCGCGCAAGCGAGCGCGTGCGGGACTGTCGGTGCGCGGGTCATCAAGTGTGGCCATCCGGTTGTTGCCTCCGGTCGCAGGCTAGACCGTGGTGAGAGCCTGGATCAGAGTCGAATGCCCCGATCGGAGTGAACGGTGTCCGGCGCGACCGGTCTCGAACGTGATCAAGTAGTCGATCCGAGTAGGAGCGCGATCATGACCAGTACACAGGACGCATGGGGCGAGGTGGCCGAGCGCCTAGAGGCGCTCACCCTGAAGCTGAAGCTGCACCTGGAGCAGAGCCAGGACGATGGCGCGACCGATGCGCTGGGACGGCTTCGGCAGGGTGTCGAGGACGTGTTCGAGGCCGCTGGCAACGCGGTCAAGGACGAAGCGGTGCGCGGCGACGTCCGTGAGTTGGGGCGGCTGCTCGCCGACGCGGTCGGCACCACGCTCAGCAACGTCGGCGACGACGTCCGGGAGGCGCTGCGGCGCGATCGGTGACCGGCGGGAACTGAGTCCCGCCGACCCGCAGGCCGCGACCGACTTGTTGTCCCCTCCAAGCCAGGATCAGAAGCGCGCGAGGTACTCCAGAGCGCCGCCGAGTGAGCGGATGGCAGCCTCGGTGATCGGGTTCACCACGATGATCGCCTCGTCGGCACCCGCCGCGGCCAGGTCCGTCAGGCCGCGCGCGATCCGCGCCGGCGACCCGGTCAGCGGCGGCACCTCATCCGTGTGCGGGCGATCCCGCGCGCCGTCGGCAACTGTGACGAATACGCATGCGCTACGCAGCACGGCGGCCGGATCCCGGCCGGCTTCCTCGGCCAGCCGGGTGATCCGAAGGCTCGCCTCGGCGAAACCCTCTGGGGTGTTGCCGTACCAGTCGTACCAGCAGTTCCAGGCATCGATGTGGGCAAGCGTGGCACGCAGCACCCGCTCGCCGGTCGAGCCGACCAGCAGCGGGATCGGGTCTGCGGGGCGGGGATGTACGACCGCGTCGCGCACCCGCTCGAATCGGCCCTCGTAGGTCACCTGGTCACCGGTGAGCAACCGTCGGATGATCTCGAATGCCTCCTCGAAGCGGGACGCCCGGTAGTCGAACGGGAGGCCGAACGCCTGGAACTCCGCCTCGTTCCACCCGGCGCCCAGGCCGAGCACCAGCCGCCCGTTACTGATCTCCTGGACGGCAGCGGCCTTCCGGGCGAGCAGACCCGGCGGCGCGAACCCGGTGCACGCGACCAGCGGACCGAGGTGGACGCGTTCGGTGACCGCGGCCAGCGCAGCCAGCAAGCTCCAGCAGTCCCACGGCCCGCGCTCCTCGCGGCCGTCCTCCCGGTAGAGCAAGTGGTCGCCGACCCAGATCGAGTCGAACCCGACCTCCTCGGCGGCGAGCGCCATTGCCCGGTACTCCGGCCACGGCACCAGCCGCTCCACCTCAGGTAGCTGAATTCCGACACGAATGCGGCCAGTCACCCGGCCAGGTTAGGGTCCGGGCGCTCATCGCATACCTTGATCAGAGCCGGGTACTCCCACCACCGGGTAGGAGGTGCGGCGAGGAGGTGGGGCGATGACAACGTCGGCGGACGGTCCGGACCGCGGAAACGATCTCTCCGATCGGTCGATGGGCGAGCTGATCCAGGAGACGAGCGAGCTGGTCTCCCGGCTTGTCACGAACGAGGTGGCGCTCGCCCGGGCCGAGTTGTCGGAGAAGGCCAAGCGAGCCGGGATCGGCGCCGGCCTCAGCGGGACCGCTGGCGTGCTCGCGGCCTACGCGCTGGGCGCGCTGGTTGCCGCGCTGATTCTGGGGCTGGCCGAGTGGATGCCGGCGTGGGCCGCCGCGCTGGTGGCCGCGGCAATCGTGCTGCTGATCGCGGGACTACTCGGCTTGCTCGCTCGGCGGCAGTTCGAGCGCGCCACCCCGCTGGTACCGGAGGAGGCCGTGGCGAGCGTCAAGGCCGATATCGACGAGATTACGAGGCGGGTGCGGCAGTGATTCGACGCCGCCGGCGGCGGGACCGTCAGGGGCCGGCGGTAAGCCGGTTGCCCAGATACCCGGTGATCGGCCAGGCGCCCTCGGACGTGTTGGCGATCACGGTGTGAGTGATTGAGCCGACCGGGTCGTGGACGCTGCGGAACGACACACCGGCGTCGTAGCCCTCGAGTAGCACGGTCGCCGTCGACTCATGCAGCCAGAAGCCGAGGCCGTAGCGCTTGGACTCGGCCGGCACGTCACTGCGCGGTCGAACCATCTCGGCCACCAGGCCGGCCGGCACGATCTTGCCGTCGAACAGCGCATTCCAGAACGCGCTCAGGTCGGCCGCGGTCGAGTAGATGCCGCCGTCACCCGAGCCGCGGACCGGCAAGTGCAGCACGTTGCTTCGGTCGCTGTCGTCGGCCAGGTGGCCGACGGCGGTGCGGTGAGGCAGCTCGTCGGAGCGGAGGAACGCGGTGTCCGGCATCTGTGCCGGCCCACACACACGATCGATGACGAGGTCGTGGAACGACACGCCGCTGACCCGCTCGGCGATCAGCGCGAGCACGACGTAGCCGCCGTTGCAGTAGGAGAACCGTGCGCCCGGCTCGAACTTGGCCGGAAACCCGTCGAGCACGGCCAGGTAGTCCTCGGTTGTCGCGAGCCGGTGCACTGGCACCGGCAACACATAGTCGGCGACCTCGTGGTCTGACTCCTCATCCACGTAGTCGCCGATGCCCGACCGGTGGGCCAGCAGGTGCTCGATCGTGACCTCGGCGCCGATGAGCGGGAGATCATCGCCAAGCACCGACCGAGCGGTCGTTGCCAGCTCGAGCCGGCCTTCCTCGATGAGGCTCACGACGGACAACGCGGTCAGGCCCTTGACGCCACTGGCGATGCCGAACCGGGTGTCAACCGTGTTGGGAATCCGGTAGGCCCGGCTCGCGTAGCCGTAGGCCTTGGCCAGCTCGACAGTGCCGCCGCGATCCACCCGTACTACTCCGGAGAACCCGGAGTCGGCGGCGATGGCGTCGACATCCCCTTCGAGATCAACCCCGTCGAGATCAACCACCTCGCGACAGTAACAGCCGGGCGTGGGAAGGTGATCCGGTGAGCGCCAAGGACGACGAGGAACGGGCCGGGGTATCGCTGACCAACCTGGACCAGCCGCTGTTTCCCGAGGCCGGCGCCACCAAGCGCGATCTCGTCGACTACCTCGACGCGGTCCACGATCGGATCCTGCCGGAGCTGCGGGACCGCCCGCTGTCGGTGATCCGAGTGCTGCGCGGCCAGCAGCCGTTCATGCAGAAGAACGTGCCGAAGTACACCCCGCCGTGGGTGCAGACCGTGTCGATGTGGGCGGAGAGCTCCAAGCGCGAGGTGTCGTACGCACTGTGTAACGACCTCCGCACGCTGATGTGGTTCGCCAACCAGCGTGCGGTCGAGTACCACGTGACGCTAGTGCGGGGCGATCGTTGGGATCGTCCTACCTACCTCGTGCTCGACATCGACCCGCCCGAGGGCCGCGCGTTCTCGCTCGCCGTGGGCGCCGCCTACCTGGTCCGCCAGGCGCTGGCCGACTCCGGCCTGTCCGGGGCGGTCAAGACCAGCGGCGCGAAGGGCCTGCACGTCTTCGTCCCGGTCGAGCCGACCGCGATCGAAGACGTGGCTGCGGCCACCCGAGCGCTTGCCGCTCGTGCCGAGCGGCTGGATCCGGCGCTGGCCACCACCGCATTCGTCCGGGAGGACCGCGAGGGCAAGGTCTTCGTCGATCCGACCCGGGTGGGCGGCGCGACCGTGGTGTCCGCCTACAGTCCGCGGATCCGCGCGGGCACACCGGTCTCGTTCCCGCTCACCTGGGATGAGCTGGACCGGGTAACCCCGGGTGAGTTCACCGTCCATACCGCACCGGAGCTGCTTGCCGGGACGGACCCGTGGGCGAGCGCGATGCCCGCGCCGCAGGTGCTGGATCCCGACCTGATCGCGGAGGGCCACACGATTCCAGTAGCTCGGGTGCAGGCGATGCATGAGGGCAAGCGACGGCTACGGGCGCAGCGGGCCGAAGGGTCCGCCTGAGCCGCCGCTGCCGGTGTGCGCGCGGCGTCACCGGGATCGGTCGGACCATCCGGTTCGTCCTACCGTTTGATCGCGTGGCCTCAGTACCATCTGAGCAAGGCCCGCAACCCGCGGGCAACGGAGGGAATCGATGAGAAGCAACAACCCGGTGTTCTCGAACAGCGAGGCTTTCTCCCAGGGCGGCGGCTACGCGACGTTCGAGCCGACCCCCGGGCAGTTGCAGGAGATGTACGACCGGCCGGCCGCCACCCCGGTGCAGACCCGCCGGATGACAGTCGACGACGTGATCATGAAGACGGGCGCGCTCTTCGCGGTGCTGCTCGTTGGTGGAGCGATCGGCTGGTACCTAGTCGGCGACTCGACGGCGTTCGGTGTCGTGTTCATCGCGATGTTGGTCGGCCTGGGGCTTGGCCTGTTCATCTCGTTCAAGCAGTCGACCAACCCGGCACTGATCCTGTCGTACGCGGCGGTCGAGGGCGTGTTCGTCGGCGGGATCAGCCGGTGGTTCGCCAATGTCTACGACCCCGGGATCGTCAGCCAAGCCGTGCTCGGCACGCTGGT